>JAKJFV010000009.1 GCA_022704725.1 Spirochaetota bacterium | reverse complement strand
CGGAGTCTATACATCGCAGGGAAGTGATCAGAGCAAGAGTTTTGAAACCCAAAGTTCTTCAAGATCCGAAGGGGATGGAGTTTCTATGGATTTAGCCGATGGAAGCAGCCGTCTGCTCTTGTATCCTGAAAAACCGGCCATTGTGTTATCAGCTGAAAGTGAAAAACTCATAACCAGTTCGCGCACTCTTACCATTGTCTTTACTGTGCTTGCAAACGGTACTGTTCCGCCGGGAAATATCAGTTTTCAGCCGGCCGGTATTCTTCCTGTCAGTGTTCAGACGGAAATTCGCTCTCAAATTGCCCGGTGGCGGTTTGAAGAAGAAAAAAGTGATGGACAGGCGCGCTTAACATATAGTATAAATGTTAAGTAATGAATTCAATTAAAGCTGTAGCCTTTGACATTGACGGAACACTCTATGCTAACTGGCGTTTATATATACGCATAGTTCCTCATTTTTTAAAAAATCTCAATTTTTTCCTCTCCTATAAAAAAGTACGCGACATACTTCACCGAACAGCACCGCTGCCGGACTTTTATGAGTACCAGGCAAGACTTTTAGCCGACGCTATGCATGTTTCTGTTGATACTGCCCGGACTCTTATTAACGACAAGGTCTACTGCGGTTTATGCAAGTATTTCCCAAAAATTACACCGTATAAAAATGCTGTTGAAAGTTTTGAGGTCTTTAAAAAAGCCGGATTAAAATGTGCCATTCTTTCCGATTTTCCTCCTCAACAGAAGGGCGACATATGGGGAGCCGAAAAATTCTGTGATGTTGTTCTCGGCTCAGAGGGCTGCGGTGCTTTAAAACCCTCTGTTTACACTTTTGGAACCCTTGCAGAGAAGCTTGGTCTTAAGAGTGAAGAAATACTTTATGTGGGAAATAATATTAAAGCTGATATTATTGGCGCTCGAAACGCGGGTATGAAAACAGCGTATTTGATGCCGTTTTGGAGAAGATTGTTCGGTTTAAAGCTGCGCCATGCGGATATTTCTTTCAAAAACTATCGCCAATTACAGGAAATTGTGTTACACTAATATATATTTGTTTTTTTGGTGGGAACAATGTATATAATAAATGTTATTACTCTTGCTCTCTGTTTGTCGATTGTGCTTATTTTTAGACAGCTCGATAAAAACAGCAGGTCTATAGATAAGGTTCGTAAATTTTCAGATAAAGTAAAAGGCGAGTTTGAACTTCATTTTGCAAAAAAAAAGGAAGAACTTCAAAACGCTTCTGTTGAACTTGATTTAAAACAGTCACAGTCTGTTGCAGCCGTAAAACGGCTTGAAAAAATAATAGAAGAATTTGACGCTAAAACTAAAACGTATGAAAACCATATATCAGCGGTAACACAGCTTGAGCAGCGTGCGGGTGAATATGATACACTTATAAAAACGCTTTTTGACATGACTGAACGGGTTGAAGAAAACCTGCTGCGGATTAAGAAAGAATCAAGTGTTGTAGACAAGGTAGATGCAAAATTAACAGAACAGCGTAAAACAATAGATATTCTTGAAAAGAAAATTCCCTCTATTCAAAATGAGTTTTCTATTAAAAATGAGGCACAGCTCCAGCAGGCGGTATCGGGCCTGCTTTCATCAATACAATCTGATATTGCACAAATTGAACATTCAACGGTTAACTCTCTTAAGAAAAATGATGAAATACTTTCTGCTATAAAGCAGTCCTACGAGACAGCCTTTGAGCAGGCTGCGGAACGGGCTGATAATCTTGAACACGCAGCCTTTGATAAACTTCGAAATAAGGCTGTCGAACGTGTTGAAAAATATCATCAGTTCCTGGATGAAAAAACAAGCAGTCTAAGTGAAATAATAAAACAGAAAATTGATGAGACTCAGGTGCTCGTAAAAAATTTCAAGAATTCCTGGCAGCAGGAAGCTTCTGAATATTTAAATACCATGCGAATGGAACTGCAGAAGACAACGGAAGAGTATGATGAAGTAACACAAAAAATTACAGAAAACTTTTCAAGTTTCGAGAATGAAACAAAAGATCTATCCCGCAGAATTAATGAAGAACTTTTTGCAGGGGACGACCTTCTTCAGAAAATGAGACAGAAGGTAGAATCAGAAACAAATTCACTTGCTTCTCTTATTCATGAAACATCTTCCTCACTCGAGTCGCTTGCCGATGAAAGAGCGCAGTATATACAATCTCTTATCAGTACAGAGATACAAAGTCTTAAAGCCTTTGTAGAAGAAGAAACATTGCAGACAAAGAGCCGCGCAGATACGCAGCTTTCAGAAACACGAGCTTTAGTAGAGAATGAAACGGCGCAGGTAAGAAAATTAGTAGAGAATGAAACAGCGCAGACAAGGAAATTAGTAGAGAGTGAAACGGCGCAGACAAGGGCGCTGGCAGAGAATGAAACTGCACAGGTAAGAGAACTGGTAGAACATGAAACTTCACAGTTAAGAGCTCTTTCACAAGAGGAAGCTGCACAGACTAAAGACCTTATTCATTCCCTTACCAATGAAACAAGACTTCTTTTTGATCAGAAAAATCAGGAAGTTATTAATGCCATTAATGCATCGGTGAATGAACAGACACAGACACTTGAATTAAAAACAAGGGAAATTCAGGATTTATCACAGAGTTCTCTGCTGCAGATACGCAGTTTTGTTGAAACAGAAATAGATTCCATCCGGAAAGATTCAGAAGAAAAAACAGGTAGTATAAGAGAGTATGTTGAACAGACGACTTCTGAGCTGAGTCAAAGTGTTGCAATGCAGACGAATGATGCAAAAGAAAAACTCCAGCAGGAATCAGTTCGCATAACGGCAGAGCTTGATAAATCGTTCCGTGATATTGCGAAAATTCAGGAAGAAAAAGCTTCATCAGCTTTTGAAAACATGGATAATCGAATTAAGGAATACAACGAAGATATTTTGTACCGGTTTGAACGGCTTGAAAAAACAGTGACCGATATTGATGATTTAGAAGAACATCTGCAAAAAGCAATGAACGAAGTAAGCAACCGTGTCCTTGCAGATTTTTCTCTTTTTGCCAAAGACCAGAAAAAGTCTTACGCAGAATTCAAGCAGGAAATTGCACTTCAAGCTGATGATATTAGCGGAAAGGTTCAGACCCTCGAGGGTGAGCTCAATGAGCTTAAACAGCGTGCCTACGATAATGTATCTGAGAAATTAAAGGGCTTTGAAGATGACTTCTTTGCCGATCTTGAACAGAGAAGTAATGCCCTCAATGATTTCTTAGCTCAATGGAGAGGCGGTTTTGATTCAAAAATTGAGTCTATGGCCTTATCCTACGAGGATGAAAGACGCAGTCTGGAAATTAAATATGCAGAAGATTTAAAAGAGAGGCTTGCAGCTTTAAGTGAGCGGCTTAAAGAACAAACAGCGTTTCTTTCGGATTCCATTAATTCTAAAGATAAGCAGATACAGGACGCTTCTGTCCGTTTTGATGCTGAAATTCAGGAATTTACCCGGAATTATGCTGCAGAACTTGAAAAATCAAAAGAGGATGCCAATAGTTATCTTAAAAAGGAACTTGCGTCCTACATTGCAGGCATAGATGAGCAGATAAAAAGGCATGAAAAAGAGGTTGGTCAGGAACTTGAAAAGATGTCTGACCGTATTGGTTCTTCCAGTGAACAGGCCAGCGCCCTGCTTGAGTCAATGAGAAGCGATTTCGGCCAATGGAAAGAACGGATGAATGACCAGTTTGAAGAAGCCAGCGTTATTTTTACGGGTAAATTGAACAATTTTGATAGTAATTCAAAAGAAATGATCGGACAGATTGAAAATACTTTTAAATCCGAAGTAGACGACTACAGGGAAAAAACAGAACAGGCCCGAAATCTTATAGAGCAGGACATTCAGCGTCTATCTGATGAAACACGGGAAACCTTAGAAACGTATGAACAAAGAGCAGGAGAGATGGTGACCGAGTTTAAAAACTCTTATGATCAGATGCTCGAAGAAACACAACGCAGAATAAAAGAATATAACAGCGAAGCGGATCAGAAACTTCGTGAGGAAAAACGTCTTGTTCAGGAAATAAAAGAACGTAATGAAACTGCTCAGGAGAAAATGATTCTTAAAATGCAGTCTGATGCAGATAATTTAAATAAAACAATGGATGACATTGATCGAAGAATTAAGCAGTTTGTGGCACAGACGCAGCTTTTTGACCGAACCGATAAACTTAAGGATGAATTGGAAACAAAAATAGCTGAGCTTAAAACAGAGATTGCCGAGGTACAGACTTTCGGGAAAACCATCGGCGCTCTTGAACAGCAGTTTGCTAAAATAAAAAAATCCGAAGAAGAAATAAATCAAAAAACTGCTAAGTTTACTCAGGAAAAGAAGCATATTGAGGCAATGGAAACTACGTTTAACCGTCTTATGACCTTGTCAAATACTATGGATCAAAAGATGGAGGAACTTCGAACTACTAATGATGACCTTCAGGGAATGCAGATTGAGGTTAGAAAATTCCAGGAAACTCTGGCCGATATTTCCAGCAGGTATGAACGTTTTGAGAAGAAAAATGAAGTACTTGATCAGACAATTACCGGTGTTGATAAAACATTTGAGATGCTTAAGGACATTGAAAAACGGCTTGCCTCCTGCTCAAAGGAAACCATTGAGCTTCCCGAACAAATAGGGGACTTAAAAAAAGGTGTCGATAAGCTGATGACAATAAATCCGAAGGTTTCCGAAGCTTTGGAAAAGGTTAATTCATTAGAAAATATTCTTACTCAGACAGAGACGCGCATGGAAGAACTCCAGAATTCCAGAGAATGGCTTGCAAGAACGGAAAGCAGACTTCAGGAAATAAGCAAAGAGGCTGAAAGTAATATAAAGCTGTTCGGCGAAATACAGAAAAATGCTAATCCTAAGCCGAGAAGAGAAGAGGGTGCTCCTCCGCCAAAAATAAGAGAGAGTGTTGTAAAACTTGCTCATGCAAACTGGCGGCCGGAAGATATTGCTTCGAGACTCGGGCTTGCAGTGAGTGAAGTAGAACTAATATTAGAAACGTACAATAAATAAACGGGTTACTGCTGCTTCCATCAGGTTTTACTCTTTTGAAAGAAGGCAGACCGCCCAAACACACACAGCCTCTTCTCTTCCTATTTCTCCAAGCTTTTCGCCTGTTTTTGCTTTTACAAAAATCTGGTCATCCCGGCATTGAAGAATTTCAGCTATGCGTGAAATTATTTCTTTTCTAAAGGGCAGAATTTTTGGTTTTTCTATAGCAATGACGCAGTCAATATTGTCAAGAGTCCATCCATGATCGGTAACTAATTGCCATGCTTTTTGTAAAAGCAAAGAAGAATCAGCTCCTTTCCATTGTTCTTGTGATGGAGGAAAAAGTTCACCAATATCGCTGAGTCCTGCTGCGCCCAGGAGCGCGTCTGTTATTGCATGCAGCAGTACATCCCCGTCGGAATGTCCTTTCTCGCCTTTATCAAAGGGTATAACAACACCGCCTAAGATAAGCGGTCTTCCCTTTTCAAGAGCATGCAGGTCGTAGCCTAATCCGATTTTTATCATATATGCTTCCTTACATGGAAAGATCTGACGAAAACGTGATTTTTTTATTTGCTGCTTCGCCTTCACAAGACAGGACGTTGGCCATTACCGGATCATCAGTGAAGTAATCCGACCATATTTCTGAATCATCGGTATATGTCTTTGCTGATACAGCAGCTGCCTGATGAGCCTTTAAAATTTCAGGAAAAGCAAAACCCTGAGGGGTTTGAACACAGACAATGCTTCTGCGGTCGAGATGACTAATTATGCAGCCTGATTCAGGATCAATTCTTTTTTGTGTATCTGTTGATTGAATAACCGGAACACAGGATCCGTGTACCTGTACTCCTTCAATAACCCTCTGGATTAAAGCTGTACTTGCATACGGACGGGCAGCATCATGAATAAGGACAGCACTGCAGGAGGTATCTGTCCGGCTGATATAATTAAGTGCATTACTTACAGATTCCTGTCTTGAGGTACCGCCTTCAATAAAAGACGGCTTAACGGAAAGATTTTTACACAAGTCTTCTGTCTCTCCGGTATAAAAAACATTCTCTCCCTCTGCTAGTGTGTGCTTCGGGAGAGTAATTACGAGGGATGAAAGTTTTATGTTTGATGTATTAAGAAAAAAACGTAAAAAAGATTCAGCACAGGTTGAAAGTACTGTTTTTCCGTCGGGGAATGTAAAGAATTCTTTTTTTATTCCCATTCCAAGCCGGGTCGAAAGACCGCCGGCTGTTAATACCACGGCAACATTCATACGTACTTATTCGTCTGAATCATCGTCCGGGATGTCTTCATCTTCTTCTTCGTCCTCTTCTTCTTCGTCGGCTACAATAAAATCCTCGTCATCATTGTCTACAAATGCCTTGGTGAGATTTGGAGCCTGTTTTGCATGAAGTAATCCCAAAGGTTCAAGTTTTGCATGAATCATAGCTTCAACTTCTTTGGTGGTTTTGTCCAGCGCAAATGATATTTCGTCTTCTAAAAGTTTTTTTGCAGAATCGTAAAGTTTACGTTCAAGAATAGGAAGTTCTTTTACCTTACTACGATGATACAGACAGCGTACTATGGTTGCTATATCGGTTACACTGCCTTTTTTAAGCAGCTCCAGATTCATCTGATACCTGAGCTTCCAATCGGAAGTTACCGGTTCAAATTCCTCTCCAATCATAGTAAGAGCCTTTTCAGCTTCTTCGGGACTAACGATAGCCCGAATACCCATCTCTTCACATCTGTCTACGGGAATCATAACAGTCATGTCGGATACTTCAAGGTAGATGACGTAGTATAAAAGAACCTGATCTTTAAACTTCTTTTCCTTGATTTCTGTTATTTTCCCAACACCCTGGCTGGGGTACACTATCTTTTGATTAACTTGATATGCAGTTTTACTGTCGCTCATATTCCGCCATTATATCACAAAAATTATTTCGATGCTAGAACTAATCCCTGAATGGGCTTTGTTTCATTAAAATACAAGTACTTCAAAGGGTGAATATCCAGTGCGTTGTCATACCAGCCCCCGATCAGGTTTCTGTCAATCACATTGAACGAAACCGGATGAGAAACCGGAATAATAACTGCCTGGTCCAGAAGAAGTGTCTCTGCTTCTGCTAATTTGTTATAGCGCTGTTCAGAATCACTCATTTGCGATGCTTCTGAGAGAAGCTTATCATAGGCATTATTAACCCATTGTGTTTCATTTAATGAAGAATTAGACCTAAAAAGTTCTAAGAAGGCAAGCGGGTCTGCAAAGTCGCCTATCCATGTATAGGTAAAAACATCTGCGTCCCAGCCCTGAATGCTTTGAAGGTATCTGTTTGTCGGTGTTTTTTGAATTTCCAGTGTAACACCTATTTGTTCCCATGCTGTTTTCAATAATTCCATCTGCTTAATAATGTATGAATTATCGGGAACCGCACAGGTTATTTTTCTTTGTTCCAGCGGAATTTCTGCTTCTTCAAGAAGCCTTTTCGCTTCATCAATATCCTGATCATTCAAACCTGCAATATCGGGGTAGCCTCTGAGCTGAACCAAAAGGGTATCTGCAGGAACGATGCTTCCGGAACGCAGTTCTTCCCAGGGGACCGCATATAAAAGCGCATTCCGGGCTGTATCTGAATTCCACGGAGCCCGGTGAGACTTAAAAAATAAGTATTCAGTACCGAATTGAGTCGAAACAACAACTGAGTTTTTATCAATTATTTTACCTGCATTAACCGCATCGCAGGCCCAGTCAATACTGCCGGTATTATACAAAAAAGTGTTTTCTTCAAGGTCATCAGATAGAATTAACCGGATGGACGGCAGTGCCACATTCCCGCTGTCCCAATAATTATTATTTTTTTTTAAGATAATCTCTGTCTCATGTAATGAAAAAAGTGAATATGCACCGCTGTAAACAGAAGCGTCCTTGTGTACAACAGAAAAAGCATGATGACAAAGAATTTTTGGGAAGTGTTCTGTCGGATTTTGAAGTTTGACTACAAGGGTTTGCGGTCCGCTTACTTTAATCCCGACATTTTCAACAGTTCCCTTTCCTGTTCTATATTCCTCAACGCCTTCAATACAGTCTAGAAGGGACGCAAAAGGCGCCTGTGCTGCTGGAGACAAAAGCCTTATCCATGAATCATATACACTCTGGGCAGATATAGAATCATTATTGCTGAATTTTGCATTTGAACGCAGTGTGAAGGTCCATGTTTTTTTGTCGCGCGATAGTTTATAAGATTCGGCAACCGCAGGAAGCGCTTCTAATGAATATGGATCATAAGAAAATAAACCTTCGAATAGGCCGGTTAATATTTGGGCCTCCGAACTGTAATTTGCAGTATGAGGATTCATGTTATACGAAAATTCTGAATTCAGAATACGCAGTTCTCTCTGTACTGCACTATTTATTCTTGACTTACCGGTATTATCCTTTAGTAAATCCAAGGGTGTTTGCGATGACAGTATTAGTACAGCTGCCGCCGCAATAAGTAAGACGCCTGATTGTTTGTTGTTTTTATGCATGAATTATTCCCAGTTTTTTCATTTGTTCTTGTTCTTCCACAATTGTAGAGTATTCAGCTTTTCTCTGGTTTGTTTTAACAAGAGTATTTTTAACCGCAGTCATTTCCATTTTAATTCCCCTGATTTTGGGTAAATTCGCAGGTGTTACTGTAGTTTTGTAGTAATCATCGAGCGCATTCAGCAAAATCATTGTTTTTTGACATTCAGAGAGCTGTGTTATAAGGAATTCAACAATTTTGTCGTCAGAAAGTGCTTCCAATTTTTGGTAGCCGGGGGTCTTTTTTAACGAAAAAGATATATAATAACGAATTCTTCTTTGCAGATCTGAATAAAATTTATCAAATTCAATAACTTCTGTTCTTTGAGATTTAGTGAGGACATCAACAATGTTTAAGCGGTAAAAAACAGGGAGGGGCGTCATTTTGAATGCCTTTCTTACCAGTGCCGAAAATTTTACCCACATACTTGTTTGTTCGCTGTCCAGAACTTTTTTATTTTCGTCGATCTTAACCAGTATCTGTTCAAATTGCGGTACAATCCCCGTCAGTGTTCTAACAGCATCCATGAGGATTTCCTTAGTATCAATTTCTTTCTCTTTTTTAACCGATTCTACCTTTTTAACCTCAAGCTTGCTCAGTAACGTTTTTCTTCGTTCCTCTTTGTCGACTCCGAAGTCTTCCTGCAGAATTTCTTCAATGAGTTCGGTGTAGAAAGGCTGTTTTCCCATAACGGCCGGAAACATCTTTTTAATCTGCTGAAGATGGGAGGAAATTGAATTCCCTAAATTCTCAGACCGGAAAGACGGATGCTCAAAAACAGATTTACGTACTTCTATTTTGTACACTTCTCTTTGGAAGTCGGTTATTTCTTTTAGTATAGTATTTATTGTTCCTACACATTTGGCAGCATTGCTTATGCTGTCATTTATTACACTGATAGTTAGAGTGTCTGTTCCCTGCCTAATAGATACGAGGCATTCTGCAAGACCGCGTGAATTCGGTTTTGTAGAATTGGTCACAAGTGAATTCCACTGAAATACATTATTCAATGCGATAAGCTTCTTTATACGGTCTACCGTGAAAGTCGCAATTGAAAATTTGAAATAATTGCATAAAAAGTCCAGGATTGACTCAAAATCGGAAAGACGGGTTCCTATAACAACATTTCTTTCGGATTCATTGTAAAAGGATTCTTCTGGTACCTCAATATCAGATATTTTCTTATCATGTTTATACGGATCGCTGCTTATTGATCCCTTATTCAACAAAGTTGTTAAAAGGTTCTCAACATGGGCGTGAAAATTCCTATATTCTGTTAAAAGACGGGCCATCTCAACAGTATCGTACCAAGAAAGTTTTTCATCGAATGCACTAAATAGAGCAGTCTTAAAAGTATCAGGTGAATCCATATGTACATTATCGCCTATAATACTCAAATATTCAACCTTTTTCGGCTGCTGTTCATTTTTTGGTTTGTATTGACATATGTATAGATAGCGTGTCATACTTGTTTTAAAAGTGACATATTTTTAACCGGTATGTGTTATACATAATGTGATGAATTTTCAGGAGGATGTTATGAAAAGAGCATTGACTTTAGTAATGATAATTTTGTCAGTAATGTTGGTTTTTAGCTGCGCTTCAAAGAGTACAGGTAAAAAAGTGGTCGGAGCAGAAGGTGTAACAAGACCTGACTGGGTCCGCCAGATGGGTAAAAAAGATAGAGATCTCCATTTTGAAGTGGGTTACGGCAAAATGTCCAACTATGCAACTTCTTTAAAAAAAGCAGAAGCAGATGCACGAATCAAGATTGCATTCTGGGTACAGACTGATGTTAACACTGTGTTAAAAACCTATACACAGGATGCCGGAATTGGTGAACAGAGAGAATTAATTGAGTACATGGAAGAAATTTCCAAGCAGACTGCTCAGGTTTCAATTTCCGGTGCTACCATCGAAGATTCCTGGGAAGATGAGGACGGCGGAGTTTACGTGTTGATGTCTTACGATGTTAATCAGGCAGCCGAAAATCTTGCTAATCAGATGCAGTCGTATCAGCGTAATGAAAGTGCTGCTTTTGCAGAGTTTAAAGCGCAGGAAGCCTTCCGGCAGCTTCAGTACGAGCAGGAAAACAAATAAATAGTACATACCGGCAAAGCCTGAATGAGCAGAAAGCTTGTTCAGGCTTTTTTTGTTTTAAAATATTCCCGGATTAGCATATTTTTAGTAACATTATTGATTCCAGATACGGGGAAAGAAAAAGCGTCCGGAAACAGATAATAGACCCGCCTGCAGTGGAGATGGTACTTCATCAATTGCACTAGAAACCGGATAATGCCCCCGTACTTCAAAACCGAAGCTTGTACCGTTATCAAGCATATAATCCCAGGAAAGAATGAGGCATGGGTATAAAAAGCGCATTTTTTGCCAATAGTAGGTATTCATTTTTTTTATATCCGGTTTCTCTTCTTCGGGAAGAACCGATACTGCAAATCCATAACGCGCAAGAATAGAGATTCCCAGACCGAGTGAAAAAATTGAGGTTTTTACCGGGAGGTGGAATATAACCGGAATGTCGAGGAGGGCATGAAGTGTATAGGATGTCCGTTTTTCTATGGTTCCCGGGACAGCTTTATCATTATACCAAATATAGTAGGAAGCCCAACCTTTTAAATACGGAGAGAAAGAAATGTATTTTTGTAGGAGAGGAATGTTTCCCCCTGTTCCTATTGAAAAAGACACGGGCGAAGGCGCGGTATTAAGACCTTCTGCATTGTAAAACAATTGAGGCCCTGCTGTTATAAAGACAAATCCCTGAGGCAATACTGATGAATCTTCAATTTCTGAATTAGGTTCCTGTCCGGCGCTTTCTTCTTCCGGTACATGACTCTCCTGGATGCTCATTTTTACAATAGAAGAGTTATTAAATTCCTGAAGATTCGGCTGCCATAGTAAGAAAAACAGGAGGATTACAAAAATGCTCTTACGCATAGAATACCTCTTAATTCATGTTAGTATAAGATCTCTTTCAGGTCAACAGTCAAAAAACCGCTTCTGCCGGTTTCATAGAACGTTCCTTCTTCCCATGAAACATAGAGATTTGTACCGCTCACTCCGATATTTCCATAAGTAAAGTTTATTGGAAGTTTGGGCAGTCTGAATGCAACAGGCTCGCCGTTTGAAAGAATGTGATTATTAGGAAGGGCTCCTGCGAAAAAACAGGTACCGTCAGAAAATACCGCGAGGGAAAAGGTATCTGAGAGCAGAGCCTGAGAGGGGAATGTTTTGTCATTTTCAGCCGAACCGCTCAAATAAGTAACTGCTGAGCCTCCATTTGGAAGCGTAACAGAGGTGTAAAAGGGAAAGCCTGCGGGTAATCTTTTATACAGTTCTTTCAAACGTGCTGGAGCAGAGGTAAAAGAGGAAGGCGTAAGCAGTTTTCTATATTCTCCGACAGACAATTTTTTTGTTTCAAGTACAATATTCCGCTTTGCAGGGCTGAATTGTACAAGAGGCTCATAGGAAAAAAAGTTTACGTAGTCAAATTTTGTTTTATCATTGGTTTCGGTTTTTAAAGATGCCACCCAAACCCCTGCTGTATATTGAACATCCGTTACCTGAGCATCATTCATGATCTTGAGGTCTCTGGTATAAAGTAAAGGAAGAAAAATTGATGTTCCCGGATGAAACTGTACTAAAAAGGGGAGGTTTTCGATGGTTTTATCTTTACCGCTGAAAAATGAGTTCTTATAGGTGTGAAAGACAGGGAATCCGTCAACACAAACAAGAGAGCCTGCTGTCAGTTTTGAAAAAAGCTGTGAATCTCCTGCAAGTACTGCCTTTTTAGGGAGAGAAGGTTTTGCTATAAGTAAACCCGCTCTGTTTACGGTGAAGTAAACATCATAATCTTTTGACTCATTTTTAATTGAAAGAGAGCTCGATATTCTAACCGACTCGGTCCACGGTTTTTTCAATATTTGAGGTGCATTGTTAGGAACATCAATCTGGAAAAAAGATGAGCCCGAAAAATAAAACCATGCATGGGAAAGGGCCTTTTGTGCAGTCTGCTGTTGGACCGGCTGAGTTTGCTGTTGTCGGGCTGTTTGAGTCGGGGTGCTTCTTTTGCCCGGTATACTGCAGGAAAAGAAGAATATACTCGTAACAAATATTAGTAAAATAATACGCAGTTTCATCAAATATCAGTGTACTGTGACTTATTACTTAAGGCAAGCGGTTTTGAGAGATTTTGAAGTGAATGTGCCCCGGGCAATATCTGCTGCGGCTGAATCAAGATCCAGAGCATACGGATCCTCGTACTTACGAAGATAGTCAATAAGCCTCTGCCAGTTGAAAGTTCTGCAGAATCCCATTGTCTGATCAGGATTGTTGTACGAAGAAGTCAACACTTTGAAAAAAATATCGGAGGCGGCGCTTTCGGCAATCTGCATTTCTTCTGAAAAAGGAACAATCATGCCGAAGTGCTGATTATTTAAACAGCGTTCCAAAACACTCACGCTGTCCCTCAGGCGGAAACGTACAGGAAAAATAGCGTGTATTGGAACCTCAATAACAATGTCTGCGAGTGTATTATCAATTGGAATTTCAATTATTCGTCCTTCATTGTCTGCATATTCGCATAACCATACTGAGGTGTTTTCCTGGGTAAGATATACAGACGGGTGAATAGTCATAAAGAATGTATCAGTGTGAAACACGGATTTTTTACAGCATAATAGTATGAGACTAAGTACGCATGCCGTAATGCTCCTGCAATGACGCTTCTTTTTTGAGGCACTGTTTTTTGCATACGCAGATTTTAATGGTTTTTGCTGTTCTTTGATCCTTGTCGATTTATTCATACTCTATTTATAGACCGCAGCTGCTGTTTTTTGTCATTATTGGGGGATGAAAAAGATAAAAAAATTTATTAATGACGGAAACATAAGGTATTTTTTGTAAAAATAGTAATAATTGCAATAAAACCGTAAAAAACCGTAAATAATGCAGAAAACCACTTGCATAAAGTTTTTATTTTTAGTAATATGAAACTAAGAAAATATATTGCTTTAGAAGTAATATAGGAGCTTTGAATAGTCTAAGCTCAATTTATATGCATGATAAGCACATCTAGTATCGCCTTTAATTAATCGGCCTTGAGCCGTTCATCTAATAAAATCACACACAGTTTTTTTAGGTTAAGGTTTTCTGCGGTTCCGATGTCATAAAACATGCAAAGGAAACAGTATGGAAACTATCTCTTTTGAAGACCTTGGTCTTGATTCCGCTACCCTTGCGGCCATCGAGGCAAAAGGGTTTGAAACACCGTCACCTATTCAGGTATTAGCCATTCCCCGTCTTATTGACGGCGACGCCAATGTTATTGCGAAAGCACGAACGGGTACGGGAAAAACTGCTGCATTCGGGCTTCCCCTTGTACAGAAAATTAGAAGCGACTCAGGCTTTCCACAGGCCCTCGTTCTAACTCCCACAAGAGAATTAGCCTTGCAGGTTTGTAAAGAAATCGAGTCGTTAGCGACCGGAAGATTCCCCCGTTTAACTTCTGTTTACGGCGGACAATCGATGAGCGAACAGTTACGCGCATTAAAACGCGGAACAGAAATCGTTGTCGGTACTCCCGGGCGTGTAAAAGATCACTTGGATCGAGGATCTTTAAAGCTTGAAAATATTTCTTATTTCATTCTTGATGAAGCTGATGAAATGCTCGACATGGGTTTTATTGATGATATTGAGTTTATCTTTTCTAAGGCAAACCCGAAAAGCAGAATATTGCTGTTCTCTGCAACAATGCCTCCCCAAATCCTAAAGATTGCCTCAAAGTTTATGGGAGACTACGAAATTGTTGAAGAGGAAGAAAGGCCCGAAGAGCCATTATTAACAGAACAACGTTACTGGGTTGTCCGTGAGAGCGAAAAAATTGAAGCACTTGTGCGCTTAATTGATATTTCTCCGGATTTTTATGGACTAGTTTTTACCCAGACTAAGGCTGATGCGGATTCAATTTCACGTCAGCTTGATGAACGCGGATACGAGGCTGCTGCCCTCCACGGTGATATTGCACAAAATCAGCGTGAAAAGATCTTGTACCGGTTTAGAAACAAAAAAACACGAATATTGGTTGCAACTGATGTTGCAGCACGCGGCATAGATATTGAAGGATTAACTCATGTAGTAAATTATGCGCTGCCTTACGACGGCCCTACGTTCACAGAATTGGACGAACAGGACGGGCAGGTGCAAAGGGCTTGGCATTTACTCTAGTGAGACCCGAAGAAAGAAGAAGAGTCGATTATCTTAAACAGTTTTCTAAGAAAGCAACACTGGGCGATTTACGGGAAGATACCATTCCCTCAGTTGATCAGGTACTTGCCGTTAAAAGACAAAGACTGTTTGATGAAATGAAAACTTCTTTAGGTATCAATGGACAGGAAGAAGGTGAGGGAGCTGATGTATCGGCTGCTGAACCTTTCCTGTCAATGGCAGAAGAATTATGCGCTTCAGGTAACGCAACAGAGGTACTGGCAGCGGTTTTAGCTCAAAGCTACGGACGCGCTCTGGATCCGACACGTTATGGTGATATATCTTCGATGAAGGCTCAAGCCTCCTTGGGAAAACAGGTTCGTATTTTCGTTCAGCTTGGACGGAAAGACGGCTTCGATGCCCGCGAGATAGCATCCTACTTCAGCGGTCTTTTAGGCATTCCGCCAAGAATGGTTGACCGCATCGACACAGCACAAAACTTTACCTTAGTAAGTCTGCCCTATCAGGCAGGTATGGATATACTGGAAAAAGCAAAACGCGACAGCACACTGCCCCATATGCATCTTGATTCAAAAGATTCAGAAACGTTTGGCAGATCCCGTCCCCGTTCTTCTGAAGGCCGCTCAGGCGGATCTGATGCAAGACGCGGCGGCAGAAGAGGAAGTTACGGCGGAGCTCAGAAGAGCTACTCAAGCGGCGGAAGCGGAAGCAGAAGAAGTTCTTCTCCATCAGCAGGCCGCGGGTTTTCTTCTGAAAAACCGAGAACCAGTAATGCCTCGCTGTATAAGAAAAATGCTGTAAACAAATAATCCGCAGATTTATCGGAAAAAAATTACAACAGATGGTCACAGATAGCCGGTAAGAATGCTTCCATGTATTCTTACCTTCTCGAGTTTTGCTTTGCAAAACTTGTCAATCAATGAAAGCAGCTCCTGTGGCATCCCTGCCAATCTTCAAACTTTTCGGTTCATCTGTGGTTTTTTTATTTCAACAAAATAATCAGTTAAGAAAAAAACACAGATGCTTTAAGCACCTAAGAGCTTAAAGCTCTCACAGACGCCTTCGGCGGCACAGAACACACGGTTTGTTAAGAAAACTAGAAAGCCCCAACTATTGTACTGTGCTGCACGAAGTACCGGGGTTTTTTGTGGTTACTTCTAACCAAGCTTTACTGTAAATCACAACATTAATTTAAAGCGTCGCAAGGATGAGGTGCGAGCCGGCGCAGCACCGATACTAATCAATGTGCCCAATATTCTTATGGGGTTATAGGGGTACGCAGCAAAGCTGCGTTGGAAAAACTACGCGTCGCAAAAGTTGGTTTTCCACCCCTTGTTTTATTTCATTGTTGCGGCCATGAGGTAGACTAAGGGCGAGTTCCAGTAGATGCAGATTTCATTTGTCGAATAACTCTGTTCATGATCTACATAGCGTTTTGCAGGTGCCTCATTTATAAGGACTGCCTTTGCATAAGGATCCTGAAGCGAGCTGTTGGGACCTCCAACAAGCATCCCTCTCATAGTCTTATGAAGAGCTTCTGACGGCCGGTGATGAGGATTCTGCGGGTTCACCGTACCGTGACCGGTTACATAGCTTGT
>JAKJFV010000099.1 GCA_022704725.1 Spirochaetota bacterium | reverse complement strand
TGATAAAATTGATATTGAAAAGGGAATTCTAAAATTTGCAGAGCAAAATGGTGCGTTGGTATCTAAAGCTATTGCAAAGATACGATAGGGAGGATGTATGAAAAAAATTAGTGCATTAATTGCAATCCTGTTTGCTGCAGTCGCCTTATGTGCGGTAACTGTAAATCCCTCGCTTGACGGCAGGGCAGTAGTTGCCGACAGGGGTGTATTCCCCTCAGGTAATTACGGTAAGGCTCCGGGCTATTTACCTGGAGATACTGTTATAGTAACAAATCATTCTACAGGTTTTCAACTCGAGGTCATGATTTTAAGTACATCTGACGCTTCTGAGGGAATTGCAATACTGCTTTCTCCGGAGGCTGCAGAAAAGCTGAATATTGTCCGCGGAAAAGATGTATACGTAAAAATTCAAAAGAAACAGGCAATCCCATTTGAAAAGGTTCTTACATCTTCAGATACAGAAACTGGAAAGGATATTGCAGGAGATCCGGATAAAAATCCATCTAAAATTTTAGAAGATTCTCCCGAACTGCTTCAGTTTTTAAAAGACTCTAAAACTGCATCAGAAAATGAAAGCCCAAAAGTCATAGAAATTGTACCCGAAGAAAACACTGAAACTCCGCAGGAAACTCCTGTAGAAGAAATTGCAGCAGAGTCTAATGATGAAGCAGAAAATGCCGATTCAGTGGAGGCAGAAAGCCCTGTTTTAGCTGAGGCAATTGTAACAGAAGATACAAATGAATTAATACCCGAAGATATAATTGCAATATCGGAAGATGAAATTCCAGTACTGGAAGAAACTGAGCCGCTGCCGCCCGAAAGTGATGACGTCTTAATTGAAATGGCAGCAGAGGAACACCCGGAAATTATTGCAGAAGTAATTGAAGCAGATGAGGAAGTACCGGTTATCGCAGCAGAAGAAGGTACAGAAATTGTACAGGAAGATCTGCCGGTTAATTCAGAAACTGCCATAATTGATCCGGTACTTGTAGAAGAAGATCAAGAGTCAATTATTGAAGAAGTTATTCCGGAATTTGAAGAGGAAATTGCAGAAGAAACAAATCCGGAATTCGAGGAGCCTGTAGAAATTGTACAGGAGGATATTCCTGAAGTAATAGAAATTTCTAAGACTGATGAAGAAGATCCGGTAATTATTGTCGAAGAGCCGTCAGTTATTACTGAAAATAGTGAACCTAGAAATATTTTCGAAGAAATAGTCAGCGGTTTAGGAGAAGAAATCCCTGAATTACTTCCAGCTGATGAAAATCCTCCGGAAATTGTTATAGAAGATACTACAGTAACTGCTATAGATGAAGAAGTAATTTTTGTAGAGCCTGTCCCTGCAGCCGCTGTTACAGCCGCAGATGACGTCAAGGGTATAGAAAAGTACAACGCTCTATTAAAGACGACTGACGGATTAGAAAAAGATAAGTACTACATACAAATAGCAACATTGCGGGAAATTGAAAGTGTAGATACTGTCGTTGCCTCATATGGTTCAAAGTATCCGCTTTCATTAATTCAGGTTGATGCAAAGTATCAGGTGCTTGTAGGTCCTTTTACCGACGATGAATATGCAGTTATTTATGAACGGTTCCGTCAAAAAGAATTCAAAGATGCATTTATAAAAAAGATTAAATAGAATATTTAGCCAAAAAAAAGCCGGAATAACGTACAGTTATCCGGCTTTTTTATTGTAGTAGTTACTAAAATTCTGTACCGTTGGGAATTACAGCATTTTTCTTTATGACAATAATGCCGTCTGCAACAAAGAAATTTTCATATTCCCCATCCTTCGGCATAATTGCATTCATACCGATCGAACAGTTTTCTCCAATTCTGGCATTTTTATCAATTATGGCATTGCGAATTTTACAATTAGCACCTATTCCTATATTAGGTATTCCCTTCCAATTATTGTCGGCTTTTTGTTCATCGTTTTCGTAATAATCAGCTCCCATGCAGATGACACCTTCAAGAACAGCTCCCTTTTCAATAACACTGCGAATTCCAATGACCGAATCTGTAATGCTTGCTTCTGTTACAACGCATCCCTCACTAGCAGTAGCTCTGTTTAGAATAGCTTTATTCATTTTTGAAGGCGGAAGATTCCGTATATGGGTAAAAATCGGTTTATCTTCATCGTAAAAATTGAATTTAGGAGAAATCCTTGTAAGATCCATAGTAGCTTCATAAAAACTTCTTATAGTTCCAATATCTTCCCAGTATCCGTCATAAACATATGAAGAAACCTTGTATTTTTTAATTGCCGCAGGAATAATTTCTTTTCCAAAATCCGTAAGCTGGTTATTTAAAGCTGCTTCAAGAATTTCTGCATCAAATATGTAAATTCCCATAGAAGCCAAATAATCCTTACCCTGTGTTGCACCTGCTGTTCGTGAACCGTCAGGAATTTTCCAGTCAGAAATATCAAGATCAGATTTCGGCTTTTCCATAAACGCAGTAATTCTATTTGCCTTGTCTATTTTCATGATGCCGAATCCTGTTGCATCTTCTCTTGTTACAGCAGTGGTTGCAATGGTAATCTGCGCCTTAGATTTGATGTGGGATTCCATAAAAGAATTCAGATCCATCTTATACAGCTGGTCTCCGGAAAGAATTATGTAATGTGTCGGGTTTTGGGTTTTAAAGTGCATAAAGTTTTTACGAACCGCATCTGCAGTTCCTTCATACCAGCCTGAATGTTCCAGTGTTTGCTCAGCTGCAAGAATTTCGACAAAACCACGTGAAAAACGGTCAAAATTGTAAGCACTTGAAATATGCATATGCAAAGAAGCTGAATTAAACTGCGTAAGAATATAAATCTGTTCAAATCCGGAATTTATACAGTTTGAAATTGGAATATCTACAATTCTGTGCTTTCCTCCAAAAGGTACTGCCGGCTTTGAACGCTCTTTCGTTAGAGGATACAGGCGGGATCCTTTTCCGCCTCCAAGAATAATTGATAAAACTTTAGACACAAATAACTCCTTGTAATAACTCTTTTTAACATTATATACCCAAGAATATAAAAAGACAATTTATTTTTTTACAATTTTGACAAAAGCAAATCATTAAAATCATTTATGGGCATTGGTTTAGCATAGTAATAACCTTGAACCATTTCACAGCCGATTCTTTTTAACATAGTTACTTCTTCAATTATTTCAACGCCTTCTGCAATCGTTCTCAAATTAAGCTGCTTCGCCATTGTTACAATCGAAGAAAGAATTATTGCACCTTTGGGATTCTCTGTCGAACGCGATAAAAATTCCTTATCAATTTTTAGTACATCAGCAGGTATATCTTTAAGCATGTTCAGTGATGAATAACCGCTTCCAAAATCGTCTATTGAAATTTTAAAACCTGCTTTTTTTAGTGAAAGCATAGTTTCTATAAGATTATGAATATCATGATGCATCAAACTTTCTGTTAATTCAATTTCAATAAATTCAGTGCTTACGCCGTATTTTTCTGCAATCTCTGTTAATATTGAGGTGAGCCGGGGGTTTTGCAGGTGAAGTCTCGAAAGGTTGCACGATATAACAACGGGTTTATGACCTTCACCCATCCACTTTGCAAGGAAACGGCATACATTTTCAAATACAAATACATCCAGTTTTTGTATAAATCCGTTTTTTTCAAAAAGAGGTAAAAATGTACTTGGAGGCAGAAGACCCTTTTCCTTATGACTCCAGCGTATGAGTGCTTCGGCTCCAATACATTCGCTTGTGCTGAATAAATATTTAGGCTGATAATAAACTATAAATTCCTGATTTATAAGGGCATTATCCATTGCAAGAGTAATTTCTTTTTGCCATTCAATTTCATTATCCATCTTGGGTGTATATTCAACCATAGCACTCTTGTAGTGAAGTCCTTTTACCGACTTGCGGGCAATAGTAGCCTTGTCAATCATTCCTGTAACAGATAAAGAAAGATTATTTATATAGTAAACACCTGCACTAAAACTTACTTCATAATGTTCAGATAACAAATCTGACAATGAGTTTTTAACACTGGTAAGTTCTGCAAATTTACTTAATAAGTCATTCCAATTTCTTTTGCGGGTAAAAATAAGAAAGTAATCTGCAAAACTTCTGCAAATAAAGTCATCAGGACCTTCAAAATCTTTAAAATGAACACCAAGTTCTGCGAGAACAGCATTTCCTATTTCAAATCCGAACGAATCATTAATGTACTTAAAGTTATCTATGTCAAAACTGATAATCATGTAGTCATCAGGATCTGCATAATACAGCTTTGCTTTAACATCCTTTTTAAATTTTGACAGGGTGCGCAGTCCGGTAAGTTCATCAACGTAGGCTATTGTCCTCAGCCGTTTTTTTGTTTTTTGACCGAGAAGATATATCGTTAGTGTGAGTATTCCGAAAAAAACTAAGATTATTACAATAATCTGGACAGCATTATGTCTGAGCTGAACGGAAAATGGAATTCTATAGGTTCGTTCTATTGTATTTGCATAAATAATTGTCTGTTTTGTCTCATCGCTTATCCGTGATATTGCTTTATTAACTGCAGCAGCTCCGTGGGAACCGAGATTTTTAGAAAGACCTATTTGAAGAGGATAGGTAATGCCGGTATGAATGGTAGAATAATCAGTGTAGGGAGAATTGCGTACAAACTCATCAAAGGCATAAGAATTTAAAAATGCATACTGTACTTCTTTTTTCAGCAGAGCATCGAGACAGGCATTGGAGTCTTCATACTCAATAAAGGTGAAATGAGAAAAATCCTCTTTTATTCGTTTAATCGATAATGTGTTGTAGCCGGGAACTGCAGCTCTGGGGCTTCTCCTTTGTTCTGGTGCGCTTGTTTTTACAAGAATTATGGGTATTTCTAAATAGGTGTTGGATAGCACAATATCAGTTGAATTTTTTAATTCTTCAGGATAGCCTGTAATAATATCGGCATCCCCTCTGGAAACCGCGGAAACACTATCTGCATAACTTTTTGTTTTTATGGTCTCAAAACTGATGCCTGTAATTCTGCTTATTTCCTGCAATATTGAAATGCTTATTCCATCCATTTCTTTGCTTTTTGAATTTATATATTCAATTGGTTTTAATGAAGGATTATGAACTGCACGAAGGGTTGGATGATTGTTTATAAAATCTTTTTCTTCTCTCGTGAAAGCAGGGGCATTTATAGATTTAGAGCTGAAATATTTATTGGTTAATTCTGCTGCAAAATATGGATCAAAAAAGGAAATATCCTCTATAGCCTTATTAAATTTTTGTAAAAGAACTGTCTTGGAAATTTCTGTTGCAAAATAATAGGGAAGAGCTTGAATTTTACCTATAATAACCGTATCGGGCATTTCTACGAGACTGCTGTAAAGAAGTGCATCGAATTTTCCTGCCTGCAGCTCATCAAAAGCTGCTGTAGTTTTAGTCAGGAGTAAATTATAGGTAAAATTATTGTTTAATGCATATTCTTCTAAAAAAGCATTAAATGAATTCTCAGCAAAACTTGCAATAGTAATGTTATTAAAATTGAGAAAGTCTTCAAAATGATACGCTGTGTTTTTGGGTGCATACAATAAACAGTATTCATAGCCCATTTCTTTATCGGTGTAGCCATAGTGCTTAAGCCGTTCTTCGGTTTTCTGCATCGGCCCGAAAAAATCCAATTGCCCTCTTTTAAGCATCTCAAGACCTTCCTCCCAGTCGCATGCAACAAAAGAAAAGGTCATGTCGGAGTATTTTGAAACTTCAGAGAAATAATCAACAGTATACCCTGCAGGTCTTTGTGTTGAAGGATCAATATGTACTCCATAACCCGGTAAAAAACCGACTCTTAAAGGAGAACTCGTTGTTTGAGAGAAAACCGGAAACAGCAGTAAAAGAAAGGCCACGACATACAGTATTTTTAAAGAAATGTTTTTTAACATGAAGTATCCCGACAACTAGTAATGCAAACCCTCGATACATAAGTATAGGCTATAAATACCTAAATAACAAGTTAATTTTTTCATCCGCATACCGATAATGTATATGTAGGGTGGAAGATTTTACATACTAAGAGGGGTTAAGCATGATTAGAGGCTGGTATATTGGCGCAAGCGGAATGAATGCCCAGCAGGCAAGGCTTGATGCAATTTCAAATAACTTAGCAAATGTTGATACAACCGGGTATAAAAAAGACGTCGCCGTTAGTAAATCCTTTCCTGAGCTTCTGCTTAGGCGCATGAATGATGACGGTGTTTATAATACTTATTTTGGAAGTGCAGATGCTGCTCCAATTATAGGAAAAATAGGGCTTGGTGTAGAAACAAATGAAATGTATACCATTTTAGAACAAGGCTCATTAAAACAAACAGGCAGTTTTCAGGACATGGCCTTAAACGGTGAAGGCTTTTTTACTGTCCTTACACCTCAGGGTGA
>JAKJFV010000098.1 GCA_022704725.1 Spirochaetota bacterium | reverse complement strand
GTAAAGCAAGCGTTCACTTTACTAAAAGTAAATTTGCAACATCGACTGATTGTATTTCAATACAGCCTAAAAACACTCAAGAATTATTCGGAGAATATGTATTTCAGTATCTAAAAGGAAACATGGAGATATTGGAGGCTGGCTTTAAAGGAGCTGGTCTTAAACATATTTTAAAAAAATACTTGTCAGAAATCCAAATCCCCCTCCCCCCTCTCGTCGATCAAAAACGCATTGCCCATCTTCTGGGTAAAGTGGAAGGGATGATCGCCCGGCGTAAACAACACCTGCAACAGCTAGATGAGCTGCTGAAAAGTGTGTTTCTGGAGATGTTCGGAGATCCGGTGAGAAATGAGAAGGGGTGGGAGAAAAAAGAATTTGAGTATTTCCTTAAAGAAATTCAAAGTGGGAAAAGCCCAGTATGTGAAGCTCGACAATCCCAAGGTTACGAATGGGGTGTTTTAAAATTAGGAGCTGTAACAAAATGTGTCTATGATGACAGTCAGAATAAAGCCCTGCTTGATTTAAGTTCAGTTAGAGAAAGTGACGAAGTACAAAAGGGAGATATTCTTTTCACAAGAAAAAACACTTATGAATTAGTTGCAGCATGTGCGTATGTGTTCGAAACAAAACCTAAATTACTTATTCCTGATTTGGTGTTCCGATTCATATTAAAAGACAATGTTGGACTTAATTCACTATTTTTATGGAAATTACTAGTAAATGATTCCCAAAGGAAAAAGATTCAATCTTTAGCAGGTGGTGCTGCTGGGTCTATGCCAAATATTTCAAAGACGAATTTGAAAAAAGTTTTACTACCATACCCTCCCATCACCCTCCAAAACCAATTCGCCGCCATCGTCGAAAAAGTGGAGTCTCTGAAATCCCGCTATCAGTCCAGTCTTACTAATCTGGAAAATCTGTATGGGGTTCTTAGCCAGAAGGCTTTTAAAGGGGAGCTCGATTTGAGCAGGGTTCCGATGGAAGAAGAAACAAGGTGAAGAAGGAAAAGTATTTGACCTTAAAGATAACTTACTTTGCGTGTTTATGCGGTTTTTTTTCTCTTCTACTTTAGCTCTACCCTAACATCTGAGCAATCTGCGTCATCTGCGGATTCTCCCCTCTCCCCCTTCTCATCTTTGCGCTTTTGTGTGAGCCTTTTCTGAAAAATATAGAGTTAAGGGATTAGTATCGGCGCTGTCATTCCTACGGAATGTATGGGGTTCAACAGAAAGTATCGCTGCGTCGCCGGCTAGCAGCTCATGGCTTGCGCCTCATCCGTGTCTGCGAAGCAGTCTGTGCTATCCGTGGTTATTCTTCATCTTACTTCAGCTCTGCCTCATAATCTGCGTGATCTGCTAATTCATTTTTAGCGTTTATTCGCGTCCATTAGCGGTTAAAATTCTTTTCTCTCTCTCTTCTTTGCTTCCTCGCGTGACCTTCCCTCGCTCCCATGCTCTGCCCTATAATCTGTGTCGCCGAAGCTCGAAGAGCTTAAAGCTCATATGAACTTAAGGCGCTGTGAGGGTTCACTTCGTGAACTATGGGGCTCAACAGTAAGTATCGCCGCGACGCCGGCTTGCGGCTCATCTGTGGTAATTTTTCTTACTACTTTAGCTCTACCCTGAATTCCGCGTGCTCCGTGTCCGCGAAGCAGTCTGTGTGTACTAAGCTCTTCAAGCTTTAGCTCGTAAGAGCTTAAAGTACCTGTGATTTAAATTCTTCATTCTTCTTTAGCTCTACCCTAACATCTGTAAAATCTGCGTCATCTGCGTAATCTGCGGATTCTCCCCTCTTTCTATTTAAGCTGGAATAAGCCCTTCATATCAATGCTGCCGTTATCAGCTATAAAAGGGATTATGCTCATATCAGTTGAAAGAAAATCATCTTTCGAAAAAATTGAACCGTCCTTGTGCCTGCTCTGCGCTCCGTCCCAGATAAAAGAATTTTCCACTACCGCAAGAGAACTTGGGGGCAGAGAGTCCGATTCAAAACCTTCCACAGAGATGCAGTTTTTCACAGCGTAATCCGGCTCAACAGAGCCTTTGCCGTACATAGTTATGTTAACGCCCTTGTTGCCGTAGAGGACACAGCCCTGTGCAATGACAGAAGGATTTGAGTTGCTGGTAAGGCCGGCAGCTCCATTATTCCATGCATAGGAGTTAATTATCCGGTGTTTTATTGATATTCCGTCGCCCCCGAGTTTAAATCCGTTCCCGTCTCCGTTTCCGCTTCCGTCTAAAAGAGAGCCGTTATTAAAGGCGACGCACCTGTCGATGAGAACAGAACCGATGGGGCCGGTTTCTATTTTGGAAAACAAGTCCCAGCCGTCATCTATATTGCTGTATGCTATGCAGTGCCGGAACACATTCCCAGTTCCGCAGGTAAGCTTTGCGGCAAAACCGTCGGCATTATTTTGGGCGGGGTCGCAGTTATTATACGAGACGCAGCTTTCTATAAGATTATTTTTTGGCCACTTGGCATAGGGCTCTGTGCTGGTGCCGCTTATCTGCAGCCCGGTGTCGCCGTTTGAATGGGTATTCACCCGCCTTATAATATTTCTGTTTCCTGCAACCTGAAGACCTTTAACGTTTCCGTCGGTATTGCAGATATCAATATTTTCTATGGTCCAGTAATTGCCCCAAAGTACAAAACCGCCTCCCGCATAGCTGAAGTCGAGTACAGCCCGTTCGCCCACTGCGCTTTGAATTGTTTTACGCTGCAGGATAGAGCCGTTATTTCCGCGCTCTATTACAAGACCTTTTGAGAATGTATAGGTTCCCCCTTCAAGCACGATAGTTTGCCCGGGTTTGCAGTACTGAATCGCAGACAGAAGATCAAGAGGGGAATCCTTTGTCCCCTTGCCGAAGACGTTTCCATTTTTACTTACATAGAGTTTGCCGTTATCTCCTGGAAAACTCATTTGAATAACAGTAAAGCCGGTGCTTATTGACGAATAGTTTTCGGTATATTTTTTAAGTTCTGCATCCCATCGCGCGATGACAGTATTTTCGAAAGGCCTGTACTCGGGATCCGGGGTGAATACTGCAGAATAGGAATTAACACCCTTTCGTAAAATAAGGTACTCCTTCAAATCTTCATTCGCCTTAATTCTTTTCTCAAACACCTTCTCCCCGTTTGACT
The DNA here is from genome assembly GCA_022704725.1 of Spirochaetota bacterium. GTDB lineage: Bacteria > Spirochaetota > Spirochaetia > Treponematales > Treponemataceae > JAAZLA01. Next base: position 3,319 of record JAKJFV010000098.1, on the reverse strand, counting down.
TTGAAACAACAAGAAGCCCGTCAGCATTAGAACAATACACGAAGGGATACAGAGGCTCGGTGTACGAAGAAGGAGAGTCAACCTTTACCGACAGGGGAAGGAGCTGAGCAGGTTCTTTTTGAGGAGGAGGATCTTTATCGGGGTCTGTGATAGTCATAACAACATCGCTTACCGTAATATTGCATCCTCTGGCGCAGGCAAAACCGGCGTAGACATGATCGCTGTCAAGTTCAAGAAGTTTTTCAGGCCCGTAGAGTGTAAACTCCCGTATATCCTCTTCGTTTATAATTTCTTTTTCATATATAGTGTGATACCCTGTGTTGTCTTTTTTAAGCGTTAAACGGTATACGTCTCCTTTTTTTATAAGGCTGCTCTGATCATAGCTGAAGGCCCGGGAAAGACTTTTTCCGTATTGCGCAATACCGCTGTCGCCCAGAGCAATAGTATCTTTCGTGAGCCCCGTAACAAAGCGCGATCCGAGTGTATCTTTTGAAGTATACTTGGTGCCTGCAATTGTTTCTTCAAATTTTGTTGCAATGATTCCGGCAGAATTTGTGTAGTGATTAACTGAACTTACCCCGTACTCTCCAAGGCTGTCCATGACTAAAAGGCCGAAACCTTCCTGCCCGTCTGCAGAGGGATTTATATAATCAATGGTAAAGGTTGCCGTAAGTGTAAAGTTTTCTTCATCGGCATCAACTACGGTGTAGTAAAAAGAAATACCGTCATGAAAGGCGGTGAATTTGCCTCCTTTTTCAAGGGTTGTGCCGGTTTTTTCATCAAATAAACACGAAGACATTTTAAACGTAAACTCATCGGCATCGATCATTTCAAAGGTGTTGTAGTCTTTTTTAACCGACTGCCCGAAATAGGTAAAGAACCATTCCCGTTCCGCTTCTTCTCTTATTGTTTTTCCAATATTGTCCGAAACTGAAATGCCGCCGTTTCTATGCGCTTCGACTTGAATGGTGTATTTTGATCCCGTTTTTAAACCATCCACCGTGTTATCAGTTCCGGTAATATCAGAATAGATAGTTTCGCTGCCCTTCTCATCGGTAAGACGAATTGTATATGATTGTGCTTCTTTTACTTCATTCCAGCTGATATATACTTTCCCGTTTCCTAGATTTCTAGTCTGAAAAACGGGTTTCTCCAGAGGCAGGGTAAAATAGAAATCAACTGCATTAGAGCGGTGTTCAAAGGTTTCATTCTTTTTCTGTGAATACACGATGAAGGAATAAAGTCCCGATTCAGATGGGGTAAAATCTATTTTCTTTTCATCCTTTTTCGATCTGCCGACAGGTTTTTCAAAAACAACTTCACCGTCTTTGAGCATGACAGCCCTACCCTTATCAGCTGCCTGTGAATTGGTCGGCATAAGAAAATCCACACTCACCGTTCCCGGATCATTGTCAGCAGTACTTACACTGATAATTTGAGGCGGTGCAATTTCATTCCACGATGACTGAGCATAGAGGGGAATCAATACAGTGAAAAGAATAATGAGAACAAAGGCGGATAAAGTATTTTTTTGAAAATGGTTCATAAAGTCCTTCTGGAAAAGTGTGATGCTGTTTAATACAGATTAGAGCTCCGGTTTACTGAATACATCCTTAAAAAAAGGAGTGCTCCCTTTTACGGAAGCACCCCAAAAGGAGGTATTCTTAACCGGATCATGACATGCCGGATCTAAAAACTAATTTTTACTCAACAATAATTTGATACAAATTTATACCGCTCGACTTTGAATAAAGAAAGAACTCTCCGTCTGAAGGAAGGACAGCTTCTCCCATTCCGGCCGGCTGTGGAGCAGCAGGATCGGAATCTACAGGAGCGGTAATTGATGCAATAATGGTTCCGTCTTTATCTGCAAGCTGCAGAACCCGTGCATCGGTCTTGCTCGAGCTGTTCAGGTACACAATAACCTTCTGACCTTTTTTACCTTTAAATGAAACAGCGCGATATGTCAGGGCACCGCTGCCGTTAAGTTTAATTCTCATGGTAAAAATCTCGCCGTCCTCCGCTTCACGGCCGTCATCCATAGCCTCAATTTTTACACCCTTCTCTGCAGTGGCTAAAATGGTAAAACCGTCGATCTCTTTAGCAGAAGTCAAAGAAGCTGCTTCTAAATCATTGGCGCTCAACCAGCTTTCTTGTGCAAAACAAAAAGCTGCAAGTAAAACAAATAACATAATTACGGGATTTTTTTTCATTGGTGGTTCTCCTCTTAATCTTGTTAAAAGTATAAACCTATAAAAGAGAACTATACTGTTCTATTTTTGTACTATTACTGCTTTTTAGCCCCAGATGAGGCAGCGAAGACTAACCGCAGACCACACGGACTGCTTACGCAGACACTGAACACACAGATGACTTTATTTGAAATTATAAAAGTACCTTTTATGCTTCTTCAGCCCTACCCTATAATCGGTGTGCATCTGTGGTTCTTACATCTTACTTCACATTGCCCACCGTAAAACAAGCCCGGAATAACAATGCGCATATTGAAACATTCTATGTACGTATTCGTATTTCCAAACCTGTTTCACTGTAATTAATTCCATTGAAGAATAAAAAAACCACTGGTTCACTAAGATCTCTCCGAGCTTAGTGAACACACAGATGACTTTATTTGAAATTATAAAAGAACCTTTTATACTTCTCCAGCTCTTCCCTGACATCTGTGTGTACTAAGCTCTTAGAGCTTTAGCTCGTAAGAGCTAAAGCACCTGTGATGATATGTTGTTTGTAAGGGTTGGCAGATGGAAAAAGAGTGAAGTATCATATAAGAGTCTGCAGGTTCGGGTTTAAACCAGCAGATGGCGTATGGGAGACACTCGACGATGGACATAGGGTAATTCCCTCAGACTGTGATTGAGTGCCGGCGAAACTAACCTGCTTGGGGATCAGACCCCGTATACCTGATTGCTAAGTATCGCTTGCTTCCGCTTATAACGCCATCTGCCAATCTTATCTGTAAAGGATTATACGATGACAGAAGAAAAAGAACAACAACATGTTTTCGGGTTGGATATACATCCAACGTGCTTCACAGCTGCAAAGTTTAATGCTGATGAACCGAACGTATTAACAGCACAACCGTTGCTGTTACAGGATAAACTTGATATGAGTTTATTTGATAAGTGGCTGGTTAAATACACAGCAAAAGGCGATATTCTGGCAATGGAAGCATTATGTATAAGTTTCCAAGTAGCTAAAAAAATCGAACGGGAAGAAAGGATTCCTGTAGTTCTTGAAAGTACCAAAGTTGGACGAGTCGGAAAAACCTACTTAAAAACCGACAAGGTCGATGCTGTAA
>JAKJFV010000097.1:2340-6472 GCA_022704725.1 Spirochaetota bacterium | reverse complement strand
CAATCTCCTCCGCTGGTGCGATGTATTAATTCTGGGTTCTCCTGTTTTTATGGGAATGGTGTCCGGTCAATTAAAGGTACTGATGGACCGGTGCGTTGTACTGCGTCCCGATTATTCCAGGCCCTACGAGATGGAGGGAAAAATCGGATGCGGCATTGCCTGCGGCTGGTTTAGAAACGGAGGACAGGAAGGCACCCTCTAAAACATGCACACCTTTTTCCTGCAGCAGAATATGGTTGTCATTAACGACGGCTCTCCCTATAGCCACGTAGGCGCTGCGATTGTTGAGAATGCCGAAAAAGATGAGCTCGGACTGCAGACGATTGAGGGCATGGTTAGAAATATTGAAAAAGAACTGAGCAGAAGAAAAGAGTGAGGTCGTATGAAAACACAAGAGTCGAGGCAGGTATTCAGACTTATAGGACTATGGGATCTTCTCATCACACTCCCGTTTTGCATACCTTTTATAAATGCGTATGTAATTGACCTTTTTCGAATTCTCCACTCCTATCTTTCGCCGGACCGCAGTTTCCCGGACTTCTCAAACCTCCACCTTTTATTTATTCAGTTATTCGGTTTTATGTGCGTGCTTTGGGGTGCTGTGAGAATCCATAAGCCGGAACTGTTTCTGGCAGTCTATGACTGCATTGGAAGAATTATTGTAACACTCATTCTGGTTTCATTTGCTTTAGGAGGAGGCAGCCTTGTGCCGCTTGTTTTCATTGTGTCAGAACTCGGCTTTGGAATTGTAGAAATTATATTTATTTTCAGATACAGGAAAAATGATGAACATCAGCATACAAAAACTTGACCTTTCATATCTGGAAACGTTAACTGCTATTCTCTCCCGTGTTGTACAGCATTTAATTTCCAACTGCATAGATCAATGGGACGACAAATACCCAAATAAAGAAATTCTTATACGCGATTTGGAATCACAATGGGCTTACGGTCTATTCTGTGATTCTCAGCTTGCAGGTTATGTGGTTTTAAACGAGTTTCAGGACAAGGAGTATGGAGAGATTCCATGGGAGTATACATCCGGCTCTCAGCTCATTATTCACAGGCTTTTTATAGATCCGCAATATCAGGGCAAGGGCTTAGCACAAAAAATGCTCGCCTTTGCTGAAACCTTTGGTAAAGAACATGGTTATTTCTCTATACGGCTCGATGCCTTTCCCGGCAATACCGCTGCCATAAAGCTCTATGAAAAAAATAACTATAACATGAGAGGTTCAGTCCGGTTTCGAAAGGGAGAATTTTACTGTTACGAAAAATTATTAATAAAAAGAGGAATTATGAAAAAGCTAACCTTACTTGCGTTATTACTTACTTTATTGATTTTTGCAGGATGTCAGAGTTCAACTTCAGAAAATAAAAACGCTGCGGGCATCGAAAAAAATGATTACAATGGTCAGATCTATTTATACGGCGAATCGCATGGTGTTCAAGAATTAATCGAGGAAGAATTCCGTTTATGGAAGGGTTACTATGAAGGCGGTATGAGGCATCTATTTGTTGAGCTTCCTTATTACACTGCAGAGCTTCTAAATATCTGGATGAAAGAGGCAGATGATAAAATTTTTAACTCAGTATTTGAGGATTGGAAGGGAACTGCTTCATATAATCAATTTACTTTTGACTTTTTCAAAAATATCAAAAAGGAATGCCCCGAAACTGTATTTCACGGAATAGATATTGGACATCAATTCGATACCACAGGTGAAAGATACTTACAGTATCTTACCAGTAAGAACTTACTCAACACAGAGCAGCATGATCGTGCGTTAAAAGTTATTGAGCAAGGAAAAAAATGTTATGCAGTTAAAAACGACGAAAAAAGATTTTATATTGAACGCGAAAGCCTCATGGTAGAGAACTTTATATTTGCTCTCGGTACAATCGGGAACGAAAACATCATGGGTATTTACGGCTCCGCCCATTCAGGACTGAATAATCTTGACAACACCGGTACCATTCCCTGCATGGCTAATCAGCTTAATGCTCTCTACCCGGGTATGATTTACTCGGAAGATCTCCGCACTCTTCTACGGCAAATGGAGCCGCTGCGCACAGAAATAATTACCATCGAAGGCAAAGACTACACCGCCTATTACTATGGTCAGCAGGATATCAGCTGGCTCAAAGGTTATGTGTACAGAGAATTCCGGCATCTAGAAAATGCCTATGACGATCTTAAGGACAACATAAAAACAGGCGATGTACTGCCCTTCGATAATTTTCCGATGAATGTAAAAACCGGGGAAGTGTATGTTGTCGATTACATGAAAACTGATAACACAAAACAAAGATTAATCTATATTGCAGACGGCAGAATCTGGAACGGAAAAGAAACGACAGAAGAAATAAAAGTTGAATAATGCTTGACAGCAGCATAGTAAGGTGCTATATTTTTAGCAGGTGCTAGTTTTTTAACACCTCTAAAGGAGAAATCATGGCCCTTGAAGATCTGCCCAAAAGAGAACGCGCAATTCTGGAACTTCTGTATAAATTAGGAGAGGCTTCTGCACGCGACATTCAAAAAGAATTTGCAGATGACCTTAGTTATTCTACTGTCCGCACGTTTTTAAACAATCTTGAACAGCGCGGCAAGGTTTCACACCGCCAGTCGGGTTTATCGTTTGTATATTTCCCGCTTGCTCAGGCTGAACAGGAAGGACTTTCTGTGCTGAAGCAGGCGCAAGAAACTTTTTTCAGCGGCTCAAAAACAAAGGCAATTGCCGCACTCCTTGGAACAGACGCTTCCATTTCTGAAGAAGAATACCGTGAGTTAAAAAAACTCCTTGATTCTGCACGGGACGAGGCCAAGGGGAAATAGAATGAATGATTACAGTATCTTTATAAGTGTTCTTCTCATAACTATTTTTCTCCGCGTGCAGATATGCAGACTTGCAGCCTTTCTTATTCTGCTTCCTTTTAAGAACCGCATTACAGCCTCTTTTAAGGTCCCCATACTGCGCTTTGTTCTTCTCGCACTCCCCCTCATCATTACTTGCCTTACACTTTTTTCATACAGTTCCGCCGAAGGAAAATCCGTCTTTTCTCACACTGATATCACCAATATTCAAAACGACAACAATTTCATATCCGAAATAAAAACTGATAACAGCATTGAAAAAGATTCTTCATTGAAGTCAGTGCACTCTTCTTCCTCCAGCACTCATAGTGAATCAGCAGAAAAGTACTCAGATAATAACTCCGCAGGCACAGTAACAGATGATACCCCTGCAGAGCGAAATATAATCCCTGTTTTCACTCTTGATGTTTCAAAAACTGCGGCAGCTGCAATTATTTCGATCTGGGTATCAGTTTCAATAATTCTCTTAGCCATAGTTCTCGTAAACCGTATTAGAACAAACGTATTATTAAAGCAAGCATATATCAATAAGAAAAGAGAATGGAAAAAAGCTTTATCTGCATTAAAGAGAAAAGGCTATAACTGCAGAAACGCCCGTCTTTACTCTGTACCTTTCTGGAACGGGAGTCCCTTTTCATTCGGCTGCATCCGTTCATCAATCATTGTTCCCGAGGCATCTGTGTCATGGAACAATGAACAAAAACAGGCTGTACTGCTGCACGAGATGCAGCACATACAGGGGTATGATCTTTTAACAGGTCTTGCCCTCGACATAATGAATGCTTTGTTCTGGCCTTGCGCACTTGGAAAATTTCTGGAGCGGCAGCTGGAACAGGCTCAGGAAGAACGCTGCGACATGTATGCCGTGCGTTCCGTCCGCAACCCGTTAGAATATGCAGATCTATTAGTAAATTTTGCATATTCACCAAACTCTTATGTATTGCCCGGTGCACAGGGTTATGCAGGAAAGAGTTCTATCACAAGGAGAATTAACATGATAGTTACAAATCTTTCCGCATCGGGCGGAAAAAAGAAACGCCTGCATCAGGCATTGCTTAGTACAGGGGTGCTCGGCTGCGTTATTTTCGCACTCGTATTTGCATCGCCTCTTATCTATGCGAAACCTGCTGCAAATGAAGCTGCTCAAGCTCCGGTTAGTATAGCAGAGGAGACTTTTAAACAAATCGAACTAAGGGCAATCAAGTCCGGTACTCCGATTTTATTCGAGACAGAACCACCGGCCTCCATCATTGA
>JAKJFV010000097.1:0-2330 GCA_022704725.1 Spirochaetota bacterium | reverse complement strand
TGTCTTGTGGCCCATCGCTGATAATCTGGGACATGTAAGTATGGAATTCGGGGTAACCAAGCACCCCATTACCGGACAGCCTTATGCGCACAAGGCAGTTGATATGTCTAATTGGCGCGCTGGAGATACACTTGTTTCGACGCTGGATTCTGTAGTTTATGCTGTCGGATACACCATGAATGATGGAAATTATGTAGTACTGCAGAAAGGTAAAGTTCTTGCTTTCTATGCTCACTTAAAGGATACTTCTGTAAAGCCCGGAGACAAGATAAGCACCGGTACAGTAATCGGACATATCGGCAATACAGGAATGTCAACAGCAGCGCATCTGCATTATGGAATTTTCATTTGCGATGACTCTGTAAATTTGGAAACTATAGCTTTTACTGAATCTACAGATAAAGATCTTATCTTCCCCGAAGGTTACTGGATAGATCCATTACCCTTGTTAAATATACCAAAAGCCTGAGAAATACGGTAACAAATAAAAAGGAATGCAGACATAGAAACTGTATTCCTTTTTTTTAAACTTGCCGTTTACCATTTTTATTTATACCTTAAATTTTATGGTGAAAACGTTATCAGCTTTAAAGTATACGATTAGTAATCTATTTTCCGAAAAATCCGATTTTACTCTTACAAGCCTTCATGAACAGCTTTACGATTATACATACGAAATTGATGCTAATACCTATGATGACCTCCTGCTCCCGCAATTTGAAAAACAATACAATAAAACTTTTACAAGCTGCGGGGATGAAGTTTTTAACCACTGGCTTAGAAGTATAAAATCTAAAGATCAAATCCGCACCCTGCAGACTGATATTTCATCTCTCTCAGCTTCTCCTCATACAGCAAAGATTGAAAAATACCTTAAGAAAATTGGAAAACAGTTTAGAGGAAATCTTACCAGCGATCTTTGGAACGGGTTCAGCATAAAATTCTGGGTAATCGACAAATTTTATCTATTATACACTGTGAACATTCTTCTATCTTTCTGTGTTTTTCTCCTGAATACTCAAGTACTCTTTTTTCCCATTGCATTCTTTAGTATTTTCAATTTGATTCTCTTTATTTTTACAAACGGGAAAATATCAAGAATATCGGGCTCAATACAGTACTTTCTCACTGTCTGTGTGAGGCTTAATAAAATACTCAAAAAGACTAGTATAGAATTCAGTATTCCTGTGCCGGACTTACGTGAAATAATAAAACTGGGAGGATCTTCTTTTTTATTCAGAGACGGATTCGGTAATCCAGCCGGCGACATTATTTCAATTATTCTTGATTACCTCAGGACATTTTTTTGTTTGGAGTTATTCGCCTACAAGAAAGCTTCTAAAATAGTGAACAAAAACCGCGATGAACTGAGAAAAGTGATTTACTTTACCGGCTATCTTGACTGTCTCCTGAATACCGTTCGAATAATGGAAAACAACGAAACAGTCTTATCAACTATTACAGAAAATTATTCCATTGAATTTCTCGAGATGAAGCATCCTTTAATTGAAGGCTCTGTCGGACAGAGTAAAAATCTCGAACGGGGAGTAATCATCACCGGCCTAAACATGGCAGGGAAAACTACCTTCATGAAATCGCTCGGCCTGAATCAGCTGATCGCCACAAGTTTCGGATTTGCCTTTGCAAAAAACTATACGACGGGGATTCTTTCCATACTCACATCATTAAAAATAAATGACGACATACTAAAAAGTCAGAGCAGGTACTATGCAGAAGCAAAACGCCTTTCATTTATAAAAGAGCACATAAGCGCACTCCCTTGTCTTTGTTTAATTGATGAAATTTTATCGGGCACAAATTCGGATGACAGGATTTATGGGGCAAGCCTTATACTAAAAGAATTTGCTTCCAATCCTCAATCAATTATTATTGCTGCAACTCATGATAGTACAATTGCAGAAAATTTGAAAAATCTTTATGACCTTGTTTATTTCGATGGTGAAATTCAGGATGACAAACTGATATTTGATTATATGTTAAAAGACGGCATTGTTTCTAAAAAGAACGGGCTGCTCATTTTAAAACTCTTAGGCATCGCAATAGACTAAGGTACACAAAATCGCAAGCTTTGTACCTTTTTTTTACGCAATTCCCTTCATGCTTTCATGCAGTTCAGCGGCCTCTTTTATACTCCGCTCGGAAACTTCAGAAACTGCCTGAGCAGATGTTTTAAGACCTTCTGCACGGGTACCGACAGTTTGTGCTTCAACTAACACTGCGCTCACTCCTTCTTTTGTCCGTGCCTGAAGTTCAATAAGTTTTCCCTGAGCGGATGCAATTGCAGAACCGCTTTCACGCAATCCCTGAGA
>JAKJFV010000096.1:2891-6485 GCA_022704725.1 Spirochaetota bacterium | reverse complement strand
TACTTATTATGGAAAAATCGTGTTTCAATAAGCCCCGGTTTAAACACCCAGTTTCGTATGGATTTAATCCGTCCGACAAATTCTTTATTATCTTTTACCCCCTCTCTAAATTTCAAGATTCATGATTTTTTAACTCTCACGTTTTCATCTGATTCATCAAATGATGTCATTTTCCGGTATTTTCAGGACTCTTTTGGGTATGATATAACAATACCGGGGGAGAAAAATATATTTAAGGATTTAATTAAATCGTTTAATTTTTCAAATGAAGTAGACAGGCTCACATCCGGTTTTAAACTTAAAAAATTATCAATAAAGGCTGAACATAATCTTCATGATTGGACTCTCAAATCTGAATTTTCATTTTCTCCTCGTTTAAAAACTGATAAAAAACCCTACTACTATGACTACAGCCCGTATTTTTCACTTTCTGTTGTTTGGAACCCTATGAAAAGTCTAAAAACACAGATTGTCGATGACTATGGTACTTTCCAGTTAAACCCTTGACGGAATAGTAACTTAACAGGTACAATTTACAGACAATGAAGCAGAAACAAAATTCAAATGCAGTTTCTTCTGAAAACAAGCCCGCTTTTACACTTTTTTTAACTGCGTTCAAATCGTATGTTAAACAAAATACCCTGGTTATTATTATTTTTCTCGCAGTATTTTTCAGTGTTGCAGCTATATCTTTTATGGATTCTGCAAGTAAAGAAACTGTTGTAAGTTTTGCACTTGAGGAATTTGAGGTCGGGCAGATATCAGACAGAACTATAATTGCAGAAAAATCCATTGCCCCGACAATAGAAAGCCCGCTTTCTATTATTAAGGATGAAAAAATAATACGCAAGGGTTTTGCTATAACAGAAGATGCCTATGCAAAACTTGAGAAAATGGCTAAGACTCCGTCTTATATAGATTACCGCTCATTTGCTAATTCGGTTCTTTTTTATGTTCTGCTTGGGGCATTAGCAGCCTTCCTTTTTTCACGAAAAATTCTTAACAGAAAAGCAGAACCACGGGAGTTACTATTTTTATCTGTTTTATTTATTATAGTGTTTGCAATAACTTCATTTGGAATTAAGATTCCTTTTTTTTCATATTCATTTGCACTCCCCATAATTATTCCTGCAACTCTGTCTGTCATGCTCATAACAGTTCTTTTTGGGCAAATCAGCGCAGTATATTTCTCGTTATTAGTTTCGTTTGCTGTTCTCTATATTTCATCTTTTGACCCTGTTCCTGCTTTTTTTATACTTTGTTCATCAATTGCAGCAGCAAGAATAGTACGTAAAACAGAAAAACGAATAGATATGATTTTTGCATCAATGATTCTTGGTGTTCTTCACGCAGTTTTTCTCTTTGCCTTTAAGATCATCTTCAACGAAGCTGCAAATTTTACCTTAGCAATAGTTATGGGCAACGTATTTAACGGTTTTATTTCCGGTATTTTAGCACTTGGACTTTTGACTCCTCTGGAATCAATTCTTAATACCTCTTCTGTTTTTAGACTAATGGATTTATCAGACTTAAATAATCCTATGATGAAAAAGATGCTGCTTACTGCACCGGGAACGTATAATCATTCAATGATGGTAGCAACCCTTGCAGAAAGCGCCTGCAGCGAAATAGGTGCAAATCCATTGCTCGCTCGTGTTGGCGCATATTATCATGATCTTGGAAAAATGGAACAGCCTGAATACTTTGTGGAAAATCAAAGCGGCAATAATAAACATAATGAAATAAATCCCCGTCTTTCAGCATCTGTTATACGGCGTCATGTTAAAAAAGGGCTTGAGAAGGCTAATCAATTGCGGCTTCCTAAAGAAGTCATGGATATAATTGCAGAACACCACGGCAACAGTCTCATTTCATATTTTTATGCAGAAGCAAAAAAACAGGATGATCAGGTTTCCCCCGAGGAATTTTCCTATATTGGAACCCCTCCTTCGAGTAAGGAATCCGCTGTTGTCATGCTTGCCGATACAGTAGAGGCTGCATGCCGTACTCTGGATAAACCCTCTGTCTCAAGGCTTGAAAAGTTTATTAGACAACTCATTATGACGAAGGTTGAGCATCATCAGCTCGATAAATCGGGCTTAACCTTTAGAGATTTAGATATTATTCAGCAGTCATTTGTCAAAATTCTTGCAGGGTATTATCACTCCAGAATTGAGTATCCCAACCAGAAGGATCCTGATGCAGGGGATAGTCCTCAGTCCGAAAAAAAGAATGATAATCAGGTAATTGAGAAAAATCAAAATGACGCAAAAAACAAAAGAATTAATAAAGAAGAAAAATAAAGAGGAAAAAATATGAAAAACTCATTAATAATTGATGTATCCCCCTCTTGTCCTTCCCCTGAATGGCTGCCCCTGGTTGAGCCGTTTATACAGTCTGTACTAGAAGATTTAGATATTTCCAGCTGGGAATTGTCTGTTCTTTTTTGCAATGATCAGTTTATTGCAGAATTAAATAAACAATACCGGAATATTGACAGTCCTACCGATGTTCTCTCTTTTGAACAAGGGGAGGAGTATACAGACGACGAAGGCAATACATTATTTGTTGCAGGCGATATTATAATTAGTCTTGACATGCTGTCCTTTAATGCTTCAGAATACGGTGTTTCAAAAGATGAGGAGTTAAAAAGACTGCTCATTCATGGTATACTGCATCTTGACGGATACGATCATGATGATGAACATATTGAACGCGGAAAGGCTGCTCAGGGTGAAATGCTTGTTTTACAAGAAAACCTCGTATCATGTTATACAGCTGATAAAATTATTAAGGATGAGACGTAATGGGATTTTTTAAAAAAATATTTGCCGGTAAAAAAGATGAAGAAGGTTCCGGCAGTGATGCAGGTAGTCATAGTACCGACAAATTAACAGAAGAGATTCTTAATGAAGAAAAAAGGGATATGATTCGGGGCATTGAGGATTTATCACAAACCTCTGTAAAAGAGGTTATGATTCCCCGCATAGATGTAGATTTCATTCCCCTGAATTGTACCGAAGAAGAGCTGTTATTACTGGTTGCAGAGAGCGGCCATTCCCGTTTCCCTGTATACAGCGATTCCATCGATAATGTAGTAGGCGTGTTATACGTAAAAGATTTAATAAAGGTGCTGCTCAGGCATGATCCGGTAGATTTAGAGAAAATTACCCGGAAAGCTTTTTTTGTTCCTGAGACAAAAAGAATCGATACCTTGTTACGCGAATTTAAACGGCGCCATATACATATTGCCATCGCGATCGATGAATACGGCGGAATTTCGGGTATAGTCTGTATGGAAGATATAATTGAAGAAATTGTAGGCGACATTCAGGATGAATTCGATAACGAACGGGAAGATATTTTACCTCTAGGCGATGCCGTCTGGCTCTGCGATGCAAGAGTTAATTTGGAAGATCTGAATGAAACAATTAAATCAAATTTTCCCAATGAGGAATTCGATACTCTCGGCGGCTACGTTTTTGATCTATTTGGTAAAATACCGGTAAAATATGAGAAAGTTTCATCAGGTAATTACGACTTTATTGTACAGGATATGGAAGGTCACAGAATAAACCTCATAAAAATAATTAA
>JAKJFV010000096.1:0-2881 GCA_022704725.1 Spirochaetota bacterium | reverse complement strand
GCATTTATTACTCTTTTATTCACCAATGCAGCTGCTGCTCAGTCCACTAGTGCTGCAGATTTTTATAAACTGGGAAGATCTTTGCAGCTTGCGCAGGATTGGGCTGGTGCTGTTGAACAGTATCAGGAGGCGCTTCGATTAAATCCTTCCTATGCAGATGTATGGTTTGCCTTGTCTGAATGTGCATACTCGATGGGCGAGTATTCTCTTGCTCTAACATACATCGAAAGCGCTTCTAAATTTCTAAAAAATAATAGTGCTCTGCAGAATCTGCAGGGGTTTTCCCTTATAGGGCTTGCACGTCTTGAAGAGGCGCGCGCCGTTTTTTTGTCTGTTCTTGCCTCATATCCTAACGATGTCGATGCACGGTTCGGCCTTGCAGAATTGGATATTTTTAATGGAAGAATCTCCGGTGCAGAGAAATACTATAAAGATGCCCTTTCACGGCAGTCTCAGAATAAAAAAGCTCTTTTATCGTTAGCTCTAATATCTTACGAGCTCGGCAATACGAAAGGAGCAAAAGAATTTATTGAACAGGCTCTTATGTATCATAACGGTGAAAGCGAGGTGCATTATTTTGCCTCGTATATCGCCGTTAAAGACGGTAATCTTTCAGAAGCGGAAAATCATTGCCGTAATGCTGTGTATCTTTCTCCTTCTGATGATAAATCTTTAGAATTGCTTTCATTAATTCTTTATTCAAGAAAAAAATATTCAGAAGCAATGGAAATATGCAGCAGGCGTATTTCATTAAATAGAAACACCTCTCTTGCCTGGTATGTTAAAGCAAAAATATTGGAAAAACAGGGAAATATTGAAGAGGCTCTTCAATCCTATAAAGCAGGTTTAGAAATTAAGATGGATGATGAGCTGATGCGGACATCAATGGAAAATCTAATAAATAATTCGATTGCTATTGAAGATCCCCGCCGCAGTAACTGGGCTTCCGCTCATATAAAAAATGCTAAAGAAGCAATTGGCCTCTTTTTATCGGACCGTGCTTCGTATGAATATAAAAGAGCTTTAAGGATAAGTCCTCTGGATTCAGATGTAAGGCTTTTGTATGCAGATCTTTTACTGCAGGATAAAAAGTACGAATCCTACCTTTCCCAATTACAGTTTATTAAGGCACAGGGAGCAGCCGGCAAGAAAATTGATGATACAATTGAGTCTTACAATTCTCTTTTACGAAACACCCTGCCGGTAAAATGGAATATTGATCCTCTTTATTTAGATAAAACCCGCTATTCTATTGGTCTATACTTCACAGCCCAAAAGGTTCAGCTTCTTCACCCGGATTCAGTACCTGTTACAGCCCAGCTTCTGCGTGAAACGTTTCAGTCTGAGGGGTTTTTGAGTGTCATAACAAAGTCCGAACCGGTTACCGGATACGCAGAGGCTTTTCGTCAGTCGCGTACTGCTTCATTGGACTATTTTGCTCTGATAGATTTTGAAGAGACAGAGCGGGATGTTTTACTCACACTTACGCTTTATTCAGCAAAAACAGGAAGCGAGGTACAAACCTTCAGTGTATATAGAACAGGAAATTTGCGTTATTCTCTGGCTGTCCAAAAAATTGTTGAGTCGGTTACAAAGGCTTTTCCTCAAAGAGGCAAAATTTTGGCGCGCTCTGCAAGCACGGTTCTTATTGACCTTGGAAAAAATGACGGCGCTGCAGCAGAAACTGTTTTTACAATAGTAGAATCGGGAAAACTCATTTCTCATGATTCTCAAATAGCCTTGACTTATAGCCCTTCTTCCGTGCTTGGAACCGTAACCATAACAGAAGCAGGGGAAGATATATCGCAAGGCATGGTAAAACAGCTTGGTTTTTATGACAGAATTAATATAGGTGATGAACTTGTTTCTGCTGTTGATAAAGAGTCCGAAACAGAGGTTCCTGTAAGTGAACCTTCTGTCAGAACCCCGGCTCTCATAGAATTACTCAAACTTATCCGTTAAATTACGGAATTTCATATAAATGCAGAACCGATTCAATCCATTCTCTCGTAAGGTCGGGAAAGGTGTCTTCTGTATCAATAAAAAGTCTTAGCGCTTCAGGATACCGTGCCTGATAATAAAGTGTCTGTGCTGTGTAGAATACCGCACGTTTGGTAATTTCTTCAGAACGGTTAATACTTAAAAATTTATGAAGATCAGTTTCTGCTTGTATCCAGTCATTTTGAATAAACGACGAGTTGATTATGGTACTCAATAGATATTGCTCACCGGAAAGTGGTTTAACATCCTCCGGGAAAATGTAGATAGGATTTGAAGAATAATAATTGGCTTCTGTGCCTAATTGACGGGCAAGATTTTGTGCTTCGGGAGAAACAGCAGTTTTTAAATCCTCAGAACGAGCAAGTATGTTTAAATATGGAAGAGGGATGAGCGATCTCTCATTGCGTCCGTTTTCGCCGGGATTCGGCTGTATGAGAGATGCCAGTTTTGTCTGAAGGGGCAGAGGTGTCGCTGCCGTTACGGTTGCGTTGACCGAAGGAATTATTAGTTTGAATACAGAACCGTCTTTAAGCTCACACACTAATGCATAATAATACCCGGCTTCAACATCCGGTACTGTGTCTGCGTATTGAGCTGCAGAGGCAGGAAGCGATGCAATCGGCTGTAAAGTATCTATATTTGATGAAAAAATTTGTGAATTTGAACGATATACACGAACAGCTGTTATTTGCGGTGAAGCGGGAAGAGTCCATGTAAGAGTTACGGAAGTAAGGTTTTCACTATCAAGCTTAACTTGTATATTGCTGACCGTTGAGTTGGATGATGGTGTATTTTGTGAAAAAAATGACACAGTTGTTAAACATAATACAAGAATACTAAGCAGTCTTTTCATATCTATATAATGCGCTAAAATTAACGA
>JAKJFV010000095.1 GCA_022704725.1 Spirochaetota bacterium | reverse complement strand
ATCCTCTTTTTACTGCATTTTTAAAAAGCGCTCTAAAAAAGCAATGAGAAAAAAAACTCCTTTCTTTTTATGCGTAACAATTATCCTCTGCAGCTGTTCTTTAAATTATGGAAATGTCAGCGACGACGATTCCTGGGCTCCTGAATTTATTTTTGAAAATGTACAGATGGTAAAAATAGAGAAAGGAAAAAAGGATAACGAAATAAAAGCAGAAAAGCTTGAGCAGTACCGCGATAAAGATGCTGTATTCGCCCAAAACGTCAGTTTCGCTGTGTATAACGATGAAAATAAAATAAGTATTGAAGGTCTATGCGGTTTACTTTCTGCAGATAACGATGAAGATATCTATATCTTAAGCGAGAATGTAAAAGTAACATCGTATGAACAGGATTTTCAAATTGAAAGCATGACGCTCAGGTGGAATAATAAAACAGAGCAGCTTGCAAGCGGAAAAGGTGAACTTATTACTATTACGACAGGATTAAGGATGAATAATCCCGAATATGCAGAACCCGACAAGAAAACAGATACTTCATTAGTAATGACCGGTTACGGCCTTGCGGCCAGCGGTGTAAGCAGGAATTACACAATAACCGAGAATGCTGAAGGTACAATAACTACAGGAATAAACGAATAAATGAAAAAAAACAAACTGTCTGTGCTGAGTATTATTCTCATGTTTTTATGCCTGTATAGTACCGCAGAAGTTATAACTTTTAAGGCAAATTCCATGAAGGGCAATACAAGCGAGCAAAATGAATATACCCTTTTAAGCGGCAGCGCTTATATTAAAACTGATGATATGGAAATATTTGCAGATGAAATTGAGATGACAGGCAAGGATTTCCGTTTTATTACCGCACGCGGCTCAATTAAGGGAAAAAATTTAACATCAAATTTTGATTTTACCTGTGAAACCATGAAGTTTGACCGCGATACAAAAATTGCAGTTCTTGAGGGTGATGTTTTTCTCGATGATATAGATAATGAAGTAAAGGCCAAAGCTCAAATTATAGAGTACAATCAGGATACAGAAATTGCAGTCATGCAGGTTAAGGTTGAGCTGATAAGTAAAGACAGCGTATGTACCAGCTCTATAGCGGTGTACAACAAGGAAAACCAGCTGGTAACCCTTACCGGTAATCCGAAAATAGTCCGAAAAGACGATATTTTCCGCGCACAGGAAATACTTTTGAACATTGATACAGAAGAAATTACCCTTGACGGAAAAGTTCGCGGATCTGTTGTTGATTCAGATGAAGAGGAAAATTCGGAGACTAAAGACGAGGCTCCGGGCGAAAAACCGGCTGATACTACAACGCAGGATGCAAAGACCGCCAGTTAAATAAGGACCGTTATAAGGTGAAACATGAGTGAATTAAAAGTTACAAGTTTATACAAACGCTTCGGGAAAAAAGAAGTTGTTCGCGGTGTTGATTTTTCAATGCATACAGGAGAGATCTTAGGACTTCTAGGCCCAAATGGTGCAGGAAAAACAACCAGTTTTTATATGATTGTCGGATTTTACCGGCCGAGCCAAGGGGATGTCTTTTTAAATGATCAGTGCATAACTAAACTGCCCATGTATAAGCGCGCCCGCCTTGGTATTTCCTATCTTCCTCAGGAACCCTCGGTTTTCCGGAAACTAACGGTAGAGCAGAATATCTGGTCAATATTAGAAACAAGAAGAGATTTAACGCATAAAGAAAAGCTTAGGCATTTGGATGAGCTTATTGAAGAATTCAACATTGAAAGAATACGCAAACAGCAGGCCTATACTCTGTCCGGAGGCGAAAGGCGAAGAACAGAAATAGCAAGATCGCTCGCTATTGAACCGGAATTTCTCCTGCTTGATGAACCCTTTGCAGGAATTGACCCTATTGCTGTTAACGACATTAAATCGATGGTAAAACTTTTAGCGCAAAGAGGAATCGGAGTACTCATCACAGACCACAATGTGCGCGACACATTAGAAATTACGCACCGTTCAATAATCATAAGCACAGGACAAATTGTTGCACAGGGTTCAAAGGAAGAAATTCTTGAGTCTCCGATTGCAAGAAAAATATACTTAGGTGAGGAATTTAGAATGTAGCGCATAAACGTCTTTTTTTTACATTACTTTACCCTGCAGTAACCTTTAGTACGATTCATCACCCTTTATACCGCTTGAGCATCCTTCTAATCTTTTATTTGACAAGTAATTCAACTTATGCTATTCTCTAGTCTGAACTAATCTAGTTTGGAGGACCCTAATGAACATATTGTTATGTATCGGTCTCCCAGTTGCTGGAATTGTTCTTGGATGGACTATTCGCTGGCTTTACGCCAGATTTCAACTATCTGCATCGGAACAAAGAGCAGAACGTGTTAAGCAGGATGCTATAAAGGAAGCAGAGGCTCAAAAAAAAGAAATTTTATTAGAAGCGAAAGATCAACTCATTCGAGAGCGAAATCAACAAGAGCGGGAGAATAGAGAGCGGAGAAGTGAACTTCAGCGCTTTGAAAGACGGCTTATTTTGAAAGAGGAGACTCTTGATAAACGTGTTATAACTCTTGATGAACAAGAGAAAGTATTTGAAAACCGTGAAAAACAAATAAGTACGAAAGAAGATGAATTAGAGACGCAGGAAAAACGTTATATACAGGAATTGGAAAGAATCTCGGGATTAACTGCCCCGGAAGCTAAAAATCTCATTATCCAAAACCTCGAAAACGAAGCCCGTCATGATGCACAGGTTCTATTAAACAAAGTCGAACAGGAAGCTCAGCTCTCTTCAGAAAAGAAGGCGCGCGACATTCTTGTTGCAACTATTCAGCGTATTGCAACAGAGACTACAAGCGACATTACAGTTGCAACAGTTTCTCTTCCAAGCGATGAAATGAAGGGTAGAATTATCGGACGTGAAGGAAGAAATATCCGCACGCTTGAAACACTAACCGGTGTAGATATTATTATTGATGATACTCCGGAAGCTGTCGTTATATCCTGTTTTGATCCGGTACGCAAAGAAATTGCAAAGGTATCTCTCGAACGCTTAATTACTGACGGACGTATTCATCCGGCAAGAATTGAAGAAATTGTTCAGAAAGTTACCCGGGAAATTCAGCATAAGATCTACGAAGAAGGCGAAAAAGTACTCTTTGATCTCGGCATTCATAACATGAATCAGGATGGAGTTCGCGCTCTGGGAAGACTGTACTTTAGAACCAGTTACGGACAAAATGTATTGATGCATTCAAAGGAAGTAGCCGTCATTGCAGGAATGATTGCATCAGAAATCGGTGCAAATAAGGAACTGGCAAAACGTGCAGCTGTTCTTCACGACATAGGCAAGGGTGCAGAATCTGATTCTGATCTTAACCACGCAGAAGTCGGTATGGACATGGTTAGAAAAATGGGAGAAGATCCAAAGGTTATTAATGCCGTCGGGTCCCACCATAACGATGTTGAGCCGTGCTGTATTGAAGCAATTATTGTTCAAATTGCCGATGCTATTTCTGCAGCCCGTCCAGGCGCCCGAAGAGAGACGATGGACAATTACGTCAAGCGTCTTGAGAATCTTGAAGGCATTGCAGAAAACTTTGAAGGTGTTGAAAAGGCTTATGCAATTCAAGCAGGCCGTGAACTTCGCGTTCTGGTTAACAATGAGAAGATTCCTGACGGAGACGTAAAAGAACTGGCACGAAGCATTGCAAAACAAATTGAAAATGATCTTAAGTATCCTGGAAGAATTAAGATAACAATGATACGTGAAACACGTATTGTTGAATACGCAAGATAATCGCTAAAAAGAGCTGTCTCCTTTGACAGTTAAAAATAAAAAGCACTGCAGTTTTTTGCAGTGCTTTTTTTTTCAATACATAATCAACTAATTAAAAATTCATACATTCAATATATTCTTTTGCAAAAAAACTGTTATCTGCAAGCTGAATTACCTTTGTAGCCTTCGCCTGACAGGCGGTTTGACGTCGTATTTCTTTTGATTTTGCAAGGATTAGAGAGCCTTCAATAACTGCGGATTCTTTAACTGTTATTTTTTGAGCCAGATCCGTATTCAAAAGACCTGTCTTAACTATGTCCGAGCTTACAATATTGGTTCCGAAGGCACCGCATAAAAATACTTCATAAATAGCACTAGATGAAACAGAAGCCTCATGAAGCAGGGTTTCTACAGCTGCACAAATTGCGGCCTTTGCAAGCTGAAGCTGGCGAACATCGGATTGGCATAATAAGGTTTTGTCCTGCAGCAGCATTCCTGTAGTATCCATTTGTCCCTGATCCAGCATAAGACCTAAGGAATGAAGAAGTTCTGAACCGCGAAGGGAGCTTTTTATTGAGCCCCCTTCAAAGGCAGGACCTGCTGCCGTGGAACAGGCAAAATAGTTACCCTTATGAACAAGCAGTATCTCGGTATTGGTACCAATATCTATCAGAAGACGGGATGAATCTTTAATGTCATTAAGACCGGTATTTTCTTCTGCTGAAGCGCTGTATGAACCATATAAACCGCAGCCGGCAGAAGCGCAGACAAGATCTGCACCCGTGAACGAGTCGATGCAGGGAGGCAGATAGACCCTTGTTTCGGGAGAAAAAATTGAAGACCATAAAGAAAAATCAAGTGCAGGAAAAATTTGAGACACGATACATTCATAATCAAAAAAAGATACAGGAGTAAAGGGAAAAGCTGCCATGCCGCTGGTTTGCAATCCTGTAAGAAAATGCATCATAACAGTATTACCGGTTAAAACAATATTCTGTACAGGAAAGATAAACGGCTGTTTACTGGAACCGGCTTGAGCTGTTGAATTCCTGCTTTTTTCATATAAAAGTCTAAAACCATCAAGTAAGCCCTTGAGCAATGCAGATTGAAGAGCTTCAGGACCGTTTTTTAGTGAATAGTATATTCTAGAAACAATATCGGAGCCATAGCGGGTTTGGGGGTTTTTTATTCTTACGGTTTCTACGCCGCTGGAAACAACAAGATTTGTTGTTCCCATGTCGGCAATGAGAAAAAATTCTGTATCCGGCTCAATGGAATTTGAACCAGAGCAGGTATTCATACTTAGAACTTCTTTCTTGAACCGGGTTTTACAAGGGGCAGCTCTCCCGATGTACAAAGAGGACAGGAAGAGGGTTCATACATAACAGCAGGCTGCCGAAGTGCAGAAAAGATTTCCCATGAAAAAGGATTTTCTGCATCCTTAGTTCTGCGGTCAACAATGCAGACCGAGGCAACAATAACGCCGCCCAGCGCTTCCAAGGCCTTAGCAGCTTCCAGAGTCGATTTACCGGTACTTATAACATCCTCTGCCAATATTATTTTCATACCCTTTGTTACTTCAAAGCCGCGGCGGAGAACCATGTTCCCGTCGTCATCACGTTCAGTGAAAAAGGACGGAACACCGAGCTGGCGGCCGAATTCATAGGAGGGAATAATTCCGCCCATTGCAGGACCTACGACACAGTCATACTCAATCCTGCCCTCTTTTTTTTGAGAAATAAGGGCCTGTACAGGAATAGATAAAACCTGCGCTGCAAGATCAGGATACTGCAATAATTTTGCACACTGAAAATATTGCGAAGAGTGATTCCCCGATGACAATAAAAAATGCCCTGTGAGCATTGCTTCACATTTTTGTAAAATAGAAACTACGTCCATATGTATTTCCTTAATTGCTGAATTTGTTTCAAAACGTTACCATATTATTGATTTTTTGTACACTTCTTACGATGTATACATCCAGGTTAATTCATGTTTATTATACGACAGATGGACTACACTGCTTCCCGGGATTGCTGCAAACTCGTCAATTATAGCCCAATTTTGTTCACCTTGAAGTTTTATAGTACAGACCATATTTTTAACTCTGCCGGTTTCTATCCATTTTTTTACCCATGAAAGCAGCCGCTCAGGATAGCAGATAACATCTGATAATACCCAGTCAAATGATCCGAGATCCTCCATAGGCAGGGTAAATGCATCATGCTTAATAAAGGTAACGCATGTATCGTTCATGAGAGAGGGAGAAAGTTCACTGCGGTCAACCGCTGTAACAGTGCAGCCGAGCTGCCGTAATACCCAGGTCCAGCCGCCGGGGCAGGCTCCTGCATCCAGACACCTTTCACCGGCCTTAGGAAGCACACCCTTTTCACTATTGATTCTAATCAAGGCTTCCTGGAGTTTTAAGTAGGCCCTGCTTGGAGGATTCTCGTGATCCTCTTCGAGCTCAAGAATTCCGGATGGAATATAGGAAGAGGTTACAGCACTGCACAGCATAAGAGAGGGGCCTAAAAGTGTAAAAATGCCGACCGGACTTTGAGGCAGAGCACAAGGAAAGGTCTTCTTTTTACGGTTCATATAAGGAAGCGCATCGGTTATTAGCGATGCCCGTCTAAAATTTGCATATTGGAAAGAGGACCAGTTTCTTTGAATATCTTTTAAGGAACGGGCCGCTTCTTTGATGGAGGAAAAAGATACAATTAAGGGAGATTCATAGGCGCAGGATGACCAAT
>JAKJFV010000094.1 GCA_022704725.1 Spirochaetota bacterium | reverse complement strand
CGTCAAGTGAAGAAAAAGTGTAACCGCATATTTAAATAGCAGTATTGCCGGTTGGAGCAATGGTTTTATGAGAATTGCTTTTAGCGTTTTTTTTGTAATTCTGTGATAGAACAATGCCCCAGGTGTAAAAAAATAATAACATTATGAGGCACTTTCAAAACTCGTCTGACTTTTGAAAGTACCTCTAATAGTTATGATCAAAATCGTTGACAGGGTGTAACTTTATGAGTTACATTATATGTGTGATTAAAAGCTTTAAGCATAAAGGCATTGAAGATTTCTTTCGAACTGGAAATAAAAAGGGCATAATACCCGAACATGAAAGAAAGTTAGCAAGAATATTAGACCGTTTAGATGCTTCAATTCAAGTTAAGGATATGGATTTACCCGGATATCAGCTGCATTCTTTACTTGGAAAGGAAAAGGGCAGATGGGCTGTATCTGTAAATGGAAACTGGAGAATTACATTTGAGTTTATCAATCAAGATGCAATTCTAGTGGACTATGAAGATTATCATTAGGAGATACTATTATGAATATTAGAAAACCCACCCACCCGGGTGAAGTATTATATGAAGATGTTATAAAAGCATTACCTATCACAATTACCGAGGCGGCTTTAAGATTGGGGGTTTCAAGAAAGGCTTTATCAGAGTTAATAAATGCCAGGACAAATTTAACACCGGAAATGGCAGTTAGAATAGGAAAAGCAACTAATACGAGTCCGGAGAGCTGGATAAATATGCAGAGTAAACTAGATCTTTGGCGGGTTAATCACGATAAGAATATTGTTATTCAGCCTTTTCAAATTATATAGCATGAAAAATACCCTTGCGACCTATGCTTAGCGCAAGGGCACTTTTTTTTTACGGCAGCAAATGATGTGTTAACATTTTTCATCAAATATGATTGATAAATACATATAATTGGTATATTATATAAAACATGATTGATATATATGCAGATTTAATTAGAAGACCTTTGTACCTCAAAAAAATTGAACCCTATATAGGCGCTCATCTCATAAAAGTACTTACCGGTCAGAGAAGGGCTGGGAAAAGCTATATTCTAAAAGATATTGCAAATTATATTAAAGAACTGAAACCAAACGCCCGCTGTATCTATCTAAGTACCGAAACCGGAGACGGCAGAACAATAAAAACATCCGATGAACTGTATAATTATGTTCATTCTCATCTCATGGATACAGCCGATAATTTTGTCTTTATTGATGAGATTCAGGAGATTGAGAGTTTTGAATCTGCCGTAAAATCGCTATTTGCAGAGAACTGCTGTGACTTATACTGTACAGGGAGCAATGCTCACTTGCTTTCCGGAGAGTTATCCACTTTTTTGGCTGGAAGATGCATACAAATACATATTCATCCTTTATCGTACAGGGAATTTCTTGAGTTTTATACCATGGAAAATAGTGCAGAAGCATGTTTACTGTATCTCGAGCGCGGCGGGCTTCCTTTTCTTCATTCGCTGCCCCCGGAGCAGTCATTTGCACTTGAGTATTTACGCAATGTTTCTGAATCCATTCTTTTTAGAGATGTTATTGCCCGGGAAAAAATCCGCAATATCAGTTTTTTACAAAATCTTATTGCCTACCTTGCTGATAATACCGGCAGTCTTTTTTCTGCAAACAATATAAGTAAGTATTTAAAAAATCAAAGAATAACAATGAATGTTCAAACAATCATTACCTATCTTCAGGCGCTCAAAAATTCATGTATCATTTCATCAGTGTCGAGAAAAGATATTCAAGGTATGAAAATATTCGAAATAGGAGAGAAGTTTTATTTTGAAGATATTGGATTGCGGAACTGTAATGCAAAGAACTCCTATTTTGATGATTCTGCTAAGATATTGGAAAATGCAGTGTATAATTTTTTAACACAGCAGAACTTTACAGTTTATGTTGGACAGATGGGTGCAAAGGAAATTGATTTCATTGCAGAAAAGGGACAAAGTAAGATTTATGTTCAAGTTTCGCTCAGCATTGCAGATAAAAATACTTTTGAAAGGGAAATAGGAAACCTCATGAATATACCCGATAATTTTCCAAAATACATCGTTACGCTCGATCCCCTTATACGTACCCCTCTTCCCTCAGGTATTATTTGTCTGCACGCGAAAGACTTTTTTATGACCGAGTGGTAGTGTGTTTCTCCTTGTCTGCCTGTCTGGTAGATAGATTGTTATCTTGTTTAGAAAAAAAATCTTGACAGAAATAATCATTTGTTTTATTATTTTCTTAGTAAACAGAGTTTTGTGAGAGTTGCTCTGATTTCATTTCATTTCATTTCATTTCATTTCATTTCATTTCATTTCATTTCATTTCATTTCATTTCATTTCCAAAAAAACTCTCCAAGAATAGGTAAAATAATGCCTTTTGGTGTTATAATATATCTGGTTAGGAGGGATAAACATGAGAGTGTTATCCAAAATTGTCGTAATGGCAGTATGTGTGCTTGTACTGTTAACAGTAGCTGGATGTGATTCCGGATTTCAGATGGAAGAAGGAGATAATTCCATCATAATTAATGGATGGGAATTGACTTCTCCCGATGGGATTGAAGCAATTAGATCTTGTACAGCTTCTGTTGTTACTGCATCAAAGAATGAAGACTTAGGTGATGTGCCATACCTTATTGAACTAAAAGGTAATTCCAAATCTGTGCTGGAATGTGTGGAGGATCCTTTTTTTGGAAAAGGAACAGCTGATTATAGTGATCCTCGAGTTCAAGCATATCTAGCAAAAGTAAAAAAAGAAGATCCTTCATTAATTGGAACAAGATCTATTCATATTACTGCGAATCCTGTCGACACTGTATCCCCTGATAGGGTAACATATCGGAAAA
This sequence comes from Spirochaetota bacterium, assembly GCA_022704725.1. Lineage (GTDB taxonomy): Bacteria > Spirochaetota > Spirochaetia > Treponematales > Treponemataceae > JAAZLA01. Next base: position 3,655 of record JAKJFV010000094.1, on the reverse strand, counting down.
CAGATTATTATGAAATTCCTGCAGGGTATACAGAAAAGTTTTATCTTGGTTGTAGGGGAAATGCAATTGATGTTAATGCAAAAGTATCTCCATATTATCCAAATACAGCGTATAAATGTCAAATATTTGTTGCACCAATTCTTGTATCTGATTTAGAAAAATACACATCTGCAGGCGGTTCCCCAAATAGTATAACAATAAGTAACCCTCAGTACATTCAATCAGTAAGGAAGACTTGGGGTTTGTGGCAGTGGGCAGTTCGATTTCAAGGTGCAATTTCCGGCTATGCTGATGTGGATATTTATTGGTAATATAAAAATAAAAGAACATTATTAAGTAAAAAGGCAAGATAGTATCTTTGATAGTAACTTGCCTTTTATCTAAGTTTCTTCTAATGAGAAATGTCTATGTATGTCGTTGATTTTAAAAAACTTAATAAAGACAATAAAAAAATGATATTTAAAGTTTCTGGAAGGTTGGAATAATGAGAAAACGAATAGCGATAGGTATCTACATTCTTGTAATAGCTGTAATTTTCGCCCTCGACATTCCGGTTTATGTAGAAGACGGCGAACTTTCAATACCGCTCGAAGGAGCCGAAGTTAGGTGTCAGTATACTGTAGGAGAAATCACATCTTTTATAACGGATGAAACCGGCTTTGTCCTTATTACTCTGAGTGAGGATGCGTCTTTCCCGATTATTATTACTTCTGCAACACCGGGCTATGATGATGTCCGCATAGAACTTACAGAACAGGCTTTATCTACCAGTCGTAATCCGCTTGTTATTAGCATGGGATTAAGTATGCTAGTAGAAGGGGAAGAACTTGTTGTGGAGGGGAAAAGAAGCAGTAAGGCGGAAGAAAAAAGCGGCGTCGCTCTGGTGAGGACAAGCGAAGAGATGAAGAGCACTGCACAGGTTGGTGTTGTGGAAGATATTATGAACTCTGTTGCAACGCTGCCTGGTGTCGGCTTTAAGCTTGGCATGAATGTGGAGCCTTCTATCCGCGGAGGCTACCCTAAGGAAATGGGCGTAACCTTTGACGGAGTGTATCTTCTTGAGCCGTATTTTTGGGACGGCATGGTTTCTATACTAAGCCCGTACATGGTAGATACCGTAAAACTTTCGACTGGAGTATTCTCTTCCCGGTATGGTCAGGGCTGCTCGGGTCTTCTTGATGCAACGAGTACAAAAATATCTGATGCAAAAAAGATAACGATCAACATTTCTACAATATCTGCTGATATTGCCGCTGAACTTCCTCTTGGGATGAAAAACGAACTTTTCGTATATGGTCACGCAACCGATTTATCTTTGGTAAAGTATTCAAGTCTTTTTATATATAATCAATTAAAAAAACAAACTACAGATGACGACATGCTCTTAGGAGCTCTTTCTTCTATTCAGAATATTGTTAGAATGCCGTATATTTATTCGTTATATGCAAAATGGGAGACAGCTCCGCTTTTGGATTTGCGCATTGTATGTAACGGACTTTTTTCTGTTGATGGCTACAGTATTGAGTCGAAAGTCATACAGCCTGAAGGCAGCCCTTACAGAGAGTATAGCGATGAATACAGCGACTATTCTCCTTATAACCAGCTTTCCAATAGCGGGTATTCTGGCATGCAGGGTGTAGGCTCCTTAGGTATTAACTATCTTTTTAATCCAAAAACATTGCTGAATCTTCTTGTTTCATACACAGGTCACCGCATGAATAGTACACTGCATAATTACTACTTGGATGTTGTTTCCTCTGCCTTTTATGAAGATGAAGCAAAACTATACGTCGGCGAGCAGGATAAAATTGAAAGCTTTATAAAAAATACTAATCAGACGCAGGCAAAGGTTGAAACCGAGATAGAACTTCCGGGTGAAAGTTTACTGTCGATCGGCTTAGAAGAAGTTATTCGATCTGCTTCATCAGAGTATAACTGCTTTGATAAACAGATGGTGTTTGAAAAACTAAGCATAGATTACCTTCCTGCACAGGGACCAACACTTATTACAGACATTAGTTCTCCCGGGAATACTGTTTTTAACTCAAATGTTTTCACGGTATGGAATTTCGGAACTGAAAATTCTTTACTGCAGGGAGAAGCCGGAGTTCGTGCTCTTCACTATTATATATTGAATAATGAGCAGGGCTTTGAGAAAAATAGTATTCCGGTATTTAACCCTCGTGCAACAATTTCGTATACACCCTGGAAGGATACTGGAATTTTTAATTACGTGACGTTCAGTGCGGGAAGCGGCTTGTTTTCATCATTAAACGAAGCAGCGTATACAGCGGGAAAAGAACAGTATAAGAATATCGATCTCGTGCCGGATACCGTGTGGTTATGTAATATTGGTTCCGATATTGCATTCACCAATAATTATTCAATCCGTTTTGAAGCCTATGCAAAAAAGTATTTTTCACGGTTTTATATGTATGCCGATGAGCGTAATAGTGAACAAGTTACCTACTATGCAAAAAATGACGGGCAGGGATTTTTATTTGGAGCGGATCTCATGCTTGAAAAAAAGATATCAAGCATACTTGACGGCTATATCAGTTATTCTTTTTTGTATGCCAGATTTTATAATCCTGTAAGTGCCCAGTACGATAGCCAGATAACAACAACCGGAGATCCTTTGGGTATATGGTACTATCCTATGTATCACAGTTTTCACACGGTGCATTATGTACTCAATTTCCGTTTGAAAAATGATGCCTCTATTTCATTAAACGGCTCACTAGTATCGGGAACTCCTCGAAAAAAATACATCGATAAGTCTCAGGAATTTATTGACGAGACCTGCAGTGACCCGGGATTAAACGATCATTTATTATTGGAATTATACAGCGATACGGAGCGGGGTTTTATGAATTGGCCTCTGGATATACGTTTTAGTAAAAAGGGAGTCTTTAAGAAGAATCCTAAACACAGCTGGGAATGGTATGTTGCCGTAGAAAACATAACCGGTATAATAAGAGCTGCAGTCAATTACGACATTACCAAAAAAAAGAATTTATATTATATGAACTCTGAATGGACAATCGGTGAAAGGCCGAACATTATAGATCTTGGTTTTTTTCCCATTCCCTCATTCGGTGTTAAGTTTACGTTGTAGCGTGGTTTCGTATTTATTCGCTTTTTGTAAATTTCCCCAATACCCGCAATCTTATAGAAGTAAACACATTACCGCAGCAAAAAAAATGAATTGAGGATCGGCAGGGATAATCAGATTTTTCGTAGTGAATATAATGAACGAGAAAAATCCAGTATCATAGTTTCCTTACATTAACGACTCGAAGGGGCGTATGTCACCAGAACCGCTTATAACAATGGACGAGTTTTGCATAGCAAAACTCGAGAAGCAATAACAACAAGGAAGTTGTTATTGCGACAGTCTCACAGTGAAAATAAACAAATCCTCAGCCGATAATTCTAGTATTCTGATAGAAGTAAACACATAACGGAAGCAAAAAAAAGTGAACTTCGCACGTCTCGCAGTGGGAATGCCCAAAGGACTTTGAGGATCGGCAGGGATGCCGCACGGGCTGGTTAGTACGACTTGCGAGTTTTTGCGAAGCAAAATACTCGGTAAGCAAAGTCTGCATGGATGCGGACTTTGCGACCTGCACTTAGCACGGACACACTTTTTTTC
>JAKJFV010000093.1:6293-6541 GCA_022704725.1 Spirochaetota bacterium | reverse complement strand
TTAAGCAAACTGATATAGAAAATAGTTCAGACCCCGCTCTTTGTACTCATACAAAATTAATTTTGAAAAGGATTTGAACCATCGGGAGGCGCCATACCTCTCTTTCCTCCTTTAAAATTTCCATCAGCAGGAGGGGTTCCCATTTCTCCGCCGGGAAAACCGCCCCTTCCTCCAAAACCCTGTTCCGTGCTCTGACCGATGGTTGTTGTTGAATTTTCAATCATAAAAGAATCTATTTTTGTATCACC
>JAKJFV010000093.1:0-6283 GCA_022704725.1 Spirochaetota bacterium | reverse complement strand
GATTACAGCGCTGCCGGGCCATGATGCAATATCAGCAGAAAAGATTTCTTTATTAGTGCTGTCAAGGATGCGGAGCTCTTTGCCATTGTCCAGCGTAGAGAAAATTATTAGTGTGTTTTGAGAATTCTCCGAGTCTACCGGATACGACATATTGGTTCCACCTGTTCCAAAAACCGTTCCGCCGGTTATGGTAAACGGATACATATCGCTGTCAAAGGCTGTCTCAGGGCTTCTACCTCCCTGTGCATTAATAATTCCGCCTGATATTGTCAAAGCACCATTGGAGTCTATTGCATCATTTCCGCTGCTTTTAACTTCAAGACTGCCTCCTGCAATTTGTATTGAAATACCGGCATTAAGGCAGTCATCTGCGGTCTCAACCTTAATTATTCCGCCTGATACTATAAGATCGGTTTTAGCTTCTATACCTTCGGGACTGCAGCTGACAGTTACCCCTTCTTCGGTTTCATACTCATAGGGTTTTCCCGTTGTCTTTATACTGATAATTCCGCCTGTGATTTTTACATAGGAATTTGGATCATCCGAGGTTGTGTCAGTTTCTGCATCCTCTTCCTTTTCCCATGCTGCTGTAACAGCTTTTCCTACAGTGCTGATGTTTATGGTTCCGCCGCTTATTACAATAAAACCTTCACCTGCTCTGTTTTCGTTCTCTTCTCCGTCAACCTTAATTCCCTTGCTTTCTTCATCTGTGACGCTTCCCGTTCCGGTAATGCTCAGGTTTCCGCCGGACATGATAAATCCGTTTATACTTCGTACAGCATCCCGGGCGCTTACAGAGACAGCAATAGTTCCGCTTTTTACACTGATATAATCATCACTGTATATTCCGTTTTTATATGAGGCATCAACTGATAACGAACCCCCGCCTGAAAAAATAAGAGAACCCTTAGAGTAGACTGCACCTTTTTTTGTATTCACATCCCGCTCTTTGGAATCCGCAAGAATATTTTTTGATCCCTTTTCAAGCACAACATACGTCTTATGCGTACTATTCGACACAAGCGCCGGCCCGTCCGCCGCAGTTACCGTGAGATTGTTTAGAACGAGGGCAATATCGCCTTCACTCTTTTCTATACTGATAGTGCCTTTCATAGAACCGCTTAAAACGACTTTTACAGGTTCTGTGAGTAAGCTGATAATTTCAAGGCCGTTTTCAGTAAATGACACGGATACTTCTTTCCCGTCCGCATCGCTGGTATTCGCTTCAACATCTACAGAAACAATCCTCTTGAACGTAACTGACTCAACATTGTCTGACCTGTCATCAATAATCGAACGGGTCGAAACATTAGAAGATGAGGTATTGACAGGAGCTGTTCCAGCTCCTCCCTGCATCATTCCCCCTCCGAACATCCGTCCCTCTCCTTGAAAATCGTGAGGCATATCCCCTCTATTCCATTGAGTTTCAACGGCCTCTGTACCCTGCTGAATAGTACCGGCAGACTCAGTATTTCCCCTTGCGAATATGCTCAAAGAAATACAAACAGACAACAAACACATTACAAACATTCTTTTCATATCTTACTCCTCGAAACAGACGGATCATCGATTCCGCGTTTCGTATACTTCTACAATAGATATGAGGGCTTAAAGGAATCTTAAAAAAAGAAAAACTTCCTTTAAAAGCCGAAAAAATAAAACCAAAACGAAAATGAAAGGACTATAGAAGAGGGCGATGGAATAGTACTATGGAGAGTAACGATACATGCATTAAAAGAGGAGACGCTATGAAAAAAATAAACGGTTCTGCATTGGTATTATGCATACTTATGCTTATTATTTTTTTGACAGGATGCACATCACAGCCGTCGGCAGACATTGAAGGATGGTCTCTCGTATGGAACGATGAATTTTCGGCCCGTAAACTGGATACACAAAAGTGGGACTATCAGCTGGGAACAGGAAGCCAATACGGCCTTGATGGCTGGGGAAACCAGGAGCTTCAGTACTACACGAAAGAAAATATCAGACTTGAAAAGGGAATGCTTATAATTGAAGCGAAAAAAGAAGACAAAGAAGGGAAACCCTATACATCAGGCAGAATTAGAACAATGAAAGATGACGGTACGGTTCTTTTTGCGCCGCTCTACGGAAGAATTGAGGCGCGCATGCAGCTTCCCGGGGGCAGCGGAATATGGCCGGCATTCTGGATGCTCCCTGCTGATACAGCCTACGGTATGTGGGCCGCATCGGGTGAAATTGATATTATGGAATTCAGAGGACGCCTGCCGAATAGAACCTATGGAACCCTCCATTACGGAGAACAATGGCCGGGCCAGAAAAACAGCGGCAGCATGTATAAGTTCCCGGAAGGAGAAGACGGTACCGGGTTTCATACCTACGCAGTTGAATGGGAACCCGGCATTATCAGGTGGTATGTTGATAATAACCTGTTTTACGAAACATCATCATGGTGGTCCATGGCCCCGGAAGCAGAGGAACCCTTTCCCTATCCTGCTCCCTATGATACACCCTTTTACATTCTTTTAAATCTTGCTGTGGGAGGAGCATTTGACGAACACCGCACGCCGGACAATACAGATATTCCTGCGCAGATGATTGTTGACTATGTGCGTGTCTATGAAAAAACCGGCGGATATAACCATACTGTAACAAAGCCTGTCCCGGACCGCGATACAGCATCGTTTGAAAGGTATAGAAAGACTGATGAGGGAAATGCGGTAAGTGATGAGTCTTTTTCCTCGTTAAACACAGAATCTCTTTCTTCAAATACCATGGACAAATCATCAGGATCATGGTATTTACTTGCTCTTTCTGATTTTGGAGGCAGGGCACAAGCCTCTGTTGAAAACGGGGAGTGCCGCATCAGTATAATACACAAGGGAACCGAGGTTCACTCCGTCCAGCTTCTGCAGCATCTGGGCATCGCAAAGGGTTATACCTACATACTTTCTTTTGAAGCAAAGGCTGAAGACAATAGAGCTATTTCTGTAAAAATCGGAGGAGATGATGATAACGGATGGGCTATGTATTCATCACAGTACAGCCCTTCCCTCTCGACAGAATACACTCAGTTTAAATACCGTTTTACCATGGAAAATGAGAGCGACGCATCTGCCCGTCTTGAATTCAATGTTGGGAAACAAGACGGGGATGTCTGGATTAAAAATATCTGTGTGACACAGGCAGAGTTTTAACCTGTTATGAAAAACTGAGCGCAGCCGATCCGGCTGTATGATCTACAGTGATGGTGCTGCCGTCCTCGTACCTTCCTGCAAGTATTTCTCTTGACAGAGGGTTTTCCAAATATGTCTGGATTGCCCTCTTTATGGGACGCGCTCCGAAAAGCGGATCGTAGCCTGCTTCAGAGAGGAATTCAACAGCCTTATCTGTTACAACGAGTTTAACACGTCTCGACTCAAGCCGTTTAGAAGCTCGTTCAAGCTGAAGTCGCACAATCGATGAAACACAGGATCTTTCAAGCCGCGAGAAGGTAATAACCTCATCGATGCGGTTTAAGAACTCTGGTCTGAATGAAGCTTTTAAAAGTTCATCAATCCTTGGTTCCAGAGCCTTCATTTTATCGTTTGTATCAGCCTGCAGAATAAAGTCGCTGCCTATGTTGCTCGTCATAATAATAATGGTATTTTTAAAGTCGATAACACGCCCCTGAGAATCGGTCAGGCGTCCGTCATCGAGAACCTGAAGGAGTACATTAAATACATCGGGGTGCGCCTTTTCTATTTCGTCAAATAGAACAACACTGTAGGGTCTTCTCCTCACTGCCTCTGTAAGCTGTCCTCCCTCATCGTAGCCGACGTAGCCGGGAGGAGCGCCTATGAGACGGCTCACCGCAAATTTTTCCATGTACTCGCTCATGTCGATGCGAGTGAGCGACTTTTCATCATCGAACAAAAAGTCTGCAAGCGTTTTTGCAAGCTCAGTCTTTCCGACGCCTGTCGGACCGATGAACAAAAAGCTTCCAAGAGGTTTGTTTTCATCGGACAAACCTGCCCTATTGCGCCGTATGGCGTCTGCTACAGAAATGACAGCCTCATCCTGTCCAATAACGCGTTTATGAAGCACCTCTTCAAGTTCAAGGAACTTCTGCATCTCGCTTGCCATCATCTTGGTAACAGGGATACCCGTCCATGTGGAAACAACCCGTGCTATATCTTCTTCACATACTTCTTCACGCAGGAGTCTTCCTTCCGGTACTGAACAGCCGTCTTTTATGTTTTTCTTTGTAATCTTTGCTTCCGCTTCCTTTGTAGACTCTGAAAGCTTTCTTTCAAGCTCGGGAATAAGACCGTATTTAATTTCTGCAGCCTTTGTTAGGTTTCCTTCTCTTGTGTAGCGTATTTCATCGAGATGAAGCTGTTCAAGCTGCTCCTTTAATACACGGCCCTCATCGATGCGTTTTTTTTCATTTTCCCACTGCAGCTTCATTGCATCGCGCTTTGAGGTAAGGTCTGCAAGATCCTTTTCGAGTTTAGTAAGACGTTCGATGGAAGCATCATCTGTTTCTTTTGATAATGCCTGCTTCTCAATTGTAAGCTGGAGTATTTTTCTTTCTACCTGATCGAGCTCTGTCGGCTGGCTTTCAATTTCCATTTTTAAGCGGCTGGCGGCTTCATCTACAAGGTCAATGGCCTTATCCGGCAGAAAACGGCTTGTAATGTAGCGGTTTGACAACACAGCAGCTGCAACTAAGGCTTCATCGCGGATTCTTACACCATGATGCACCTCATATTTTTCCTTTAAGCCGCGGAGGATGGCAATAGAATCTTCTACCGAGGGTTCTGCACAATACACCTGTTGAAACCGCCGCTCAAGAGCAGCATCTTTTTCAATATATTTGCGGTATTCATCGAGGGTTGTCGCTCCTATTGCGCGAAGCTCTCCCCTCGCTAGTGCCGGCTTTAAGAGGTTTGATGCATCCATTGAGCCTTCTGAAGCCCCTGCCCCTACAAGGGTATGAAGTTCGTCTATAAAGAGAATTATTCTTCCTTCAGATTTTTGCACATCATGAATCACGCTCTTTAAGCGTTCTTCAAATTCCCCCCGGAATTTAGCTCCTGCAACAAGGGAGCCGAGATCGAGCGATAGAAGCTGTTTATTTTTTAAACTGTCCGGAACGTCGCCGGAAACGATGCGGCGCGCAAGGCCTTCGACGATGGCAGTTTTTCCGACACCGGGCTCGCCGATTAAAACAGGATTATTTTTTGTCCTGCGCGACAATACCTGCATAACACGCCGTATTTCCTCGTCGCGTCCTATTACAGGATCTATTTTTTCCTGCTTTGCAAGGGTTGTTAGGTCTTTACAGTATTTCTCCAATGCCTGCATGGTAGCTTCGGGATCCTGATTGGTAACCCTCTGGTTTCCCCTGACAGCTTTTAATGCCTGGAAAATTGAATCGCGGGTAATCCCCTCTTTTTTTAACAGGGCACCGCATCTTCCGTCGGACTGGGCAATTGCTAAAAGAATGTGCTCTGTTGAAAGATACTCATCTTTGAGGCTGGCTGTTTCCTTTTCAGCCTTTGCGATGACTTTTGAAGCTTCATTTGAGAAATGAATCTGAGCGCCGCCTGTCACGCGGGGATAGGTGTCTAAAAGTTCCTCTACCTGATCCTTTAAGCGGTCAAGATTGACACCTATACGTTCAATAAGAGGCGGTACAACACCGTCCTCCTGCTCAAGCAGAGCCAGAAGAAGGTGTTCTGTGCCTATTTCGCTGTGGTCTTCCTGCTGCGCTATTGAATTAGCCGCCTGTATTGCATCTTGTGCTTTTAAAGTAAATTTATCGTAGTTCATGGCATAAATTTACGCATAAACCACGATAAAAGCAAGCAGGTTTTTTAGTATTCGCCGTATTCGCAGCCGCAGTTCTCGATGCGGGCATGTTCTATAGTTTCAAGATTTTTTTTAATCTTCTTATAAAGCCGTATTTCGCCGTAGCCGGTCCCGCCGTTCCATAAATTATTGTGAAGTTTTAATCCGTTAGGAGCAGTATAATTTATAAACAGCATTTCGTTTTTTTTACAATAAACATCTACATCTATAAAATATTTCTTATTTTCTGCAGTTACAGCCCAGTGAGCAAGAGCGCCGTTATGAGTGAAGGTATATTTAACCGTACTTTTCTCCCAGAATTTTGAAAAATTAAACTCGTATTCATCCCCTTCGTGATAAAAATAAAACAAGAGCTTTTTCTTAAGCTGTTTTCCCAAAAATTTTGGTCTGCCTCCGCCTATATCAAAGCAGGAATTTTTTAGGCGCTGTCCGCTTATAAGACTGA
>JAKJFV010000092.1 GCA_022704725.1 Spirochaetota bacterium | reverse complement strand
ATTTATTTTGAATTTGAACGATTTTACCGGACTGAAGCAGATCAAGTTTTTCTGGAAAACAGGTTAATATTTGAGGATTTGACGGCTCCAAAGAAGATACAGTCTGTGTAACCTTTTCATCAAGATCATACCAAAAAAGAGTCTTATATGAGGCCTGGGCAAAGTCGGTGTGTTCTACAGAAAAAAGAAGCTGGTTATCGGTATTTAAATCGATATCTGAAAAGCTTACTTGAGAAAAAAGCGGTACCAGTGCACAGAGAATCAGCAGGGAAAATAGTAGTTTTTTCATTTTTTTGACTCCATAGTATGAATTACCGATGTTATTTCTTTTTCCAGAATATCAAGCGACTGCCCAATTTTCTCAATTCTTTTGCCGGTTTCTTTTTCTTCAACAGTATTAAACACCCTGTTCACTATTTCTGCCAAATGAGCGCTTTCATGAAGCAGTTCTCCGCACCAGGGACAATAGAGAAATTGAGTGTCAATTGTTTTTCCGCAAAACCTGCATATAGAAACCTGCTGCATAGTGCTCCTGATTATGAAACCTGCTATTGAAAAGCACCGTAATTATACAATGCATATACTGAAAAGTCCACTTACTGCTTAGTATCGATAAGTGTTCCAATTTATTTTAATATCGTCAGGGTCTTAACCACAATGCTTTATTTTAAAATCGTCAGAGGGTTAACCAAAGCACCGTTTTTGTATACAGAAAAATGGAGGTGCGCCCCTGTGGAATACCCGGTATTTCCAAGAAGACCAACCTTTGCACCCTGACTTACCGATTGGCCTGCCTTTACGGAAATAGTATGCAAATGAGCATACAGTGTCTGATACCCGTTTGTATGAGATATGATGACATAGTTTCCATAAACCTGTGTATACCCGCTGCGGCTACCCTGCCTGCCATAGATGCCTTTATTGCGGTCCCCTGCGGAGCTACCATATCTATACCGGTATGAAAACTGCGGACGCCGGTAAACGGATCATTGCGGTATCCGTAGGCAGAAGACAGCCTCCAAGAGACTGACAGAGGACTCATAAATAATTCGCCGAGAGCCTGTTTAAGCTCATCTGAATTAAGCCGGGCGCCGGGAATAAAAAGCTTATCGCCAACCTGTATAATGCTTGAGGAAAGATCATTTACATCCAGCAGCGATTCAACAGAAATGCTGTACTTCTGGGCAATCACTGCGAGGCTGTCTCCTTTTTTAACTGTATGAATCATACCGTCAAGTGAGGGAATAATTATTTTCTGCCCCGAGCGAAGAAGCCGTACATTTGAAATATTGTTAACCGCAATGAGGGTAGAAATATTTGACAAACCGAATTTTTTAGCAATCGAACTGATATTTTCCCCTGCTTTTACAGTATACGAAGTGTACTCTACTACAGCAGGAATTGTCCCTGCCGGTTCATCCTTCCGGCTGGCTATATTGCCTTCAGTGTCAAAGGCATCAGATGATTCCTTAAAAACAAATGAAGCCATTGCTGTATTTAGAAGGTCCATTTCTACCGATGGAACAGCCGAAAGGGATGCGGGGAACATTCTTTGCGGAATACTGCTGATAATAGACGGAACGGTAATTATGAGCAGTAAAAGTACGGCACAACAAAGCGCCTGTGTTTTCCGCTTTGTTATATACGATACTAAGGCCGAGAAGCAAAATACCGCCTCTTCAAAGAAGCTTGCAGCTGTTGCCTGGGTTTCTAGTTTAAAATTTTTCACTTTAGCCCGTGAAAAATTCTGATTCTTAAGAAGCATATCAAGGCTTGCTTCTTTTTTAAACGCGGATGTTGTTATATTTCTGTCAAGATAACTGATAATTTGCATACCTTTGTATCGACATAATTTTTATAACTTATTAGAATAATTACTGCGTATGAAAGAAACTACAGAAAAAAAAAATAGAAATCCCGTTATCAGTATTGCTGCAGGAGTAATTATTGGTCTCATATTCAAACTTTTTGTCTTTGATGCAGTATTTATTTCAGGGCCCTCGATGGAACCAGTGCTGCATGACGGTCAGTTTATCATACTGAATAAACTTTCATACGGTATCGTAATTCCTTTTACTTCAAATTTTTTTGTCCGGTGGGCAGGTCCTCAGGTACATGATGTTGTTTACTATCTTCATGACAGCAAAATAGTCATAAAACGCTGCGTCGGAGTTGAAAACGAAGCTCTATCATTTTATTCAAATAACGGTTATTATGTTGTAATAGATAACAATACAGCAAGAACTATTCCGCTGAACGAAAAGCAGTATCAGCGTTTAAAAAATGCTCCTAAAATACCGCCGGGATACATTTTTGCTGTGGGCGATAATTACGTCGAATCTGTTGATTCAAGGGATTATGGTTTTGTTTTCGCTTCTCAAGTACCAGGAAAGGCAGCATGCAGATAAACAATTTTTCAAAAAAAAGATTTGCAGTCTTTATTACTATTATTGCAGCCGTACTCTTTTATATACTTTTTTCCTATGCCAAACTGGCATTTCTTCCGGCGGCAGTAAAGACTGAACAGCATAAAGAAGTTCTTAGAGGCAGTATTTTAGACAGAAACGGAAAAACCCTTGCCGTAAAGGCAAATTTTTATCATCTGGCTGCAACGCCTTCATCCGTGGAGGATCCCCAAAAAACCGCAGAAATACTTTCACCCTACCTTGATAAAACAGAAGAAGAGATTGTAAGGCAGATTACAAAAGCGTCTTCAGATTTTGTGTATTTAAAAAAGAAAATTGAACAGGATGTGTATGAATCCATTGCTGATGAAATTGCTAAAAACAGGTTATCAGGATTAAGACTTGACAGAATACAGGGAAGAATATATCCGGAAAATATGCTGGCCTCCCAGGTTATCGGTTTTATGGGTGATGACGGGGTTGGATTATCGGGTATTGAGTATTCTATGCAGAGCGTTCTTTCTCCAGACTATGATCCGTTATCTTCCGATAATCAGGGTAAAGATATTTACGTAACAATTGATGCAAATCTTCAGTACAAACTCGAACAGATAGCCCGTTCCACTATGGAGTCAACCCAGGCTGAAAGTTTAATGCTCATTGCAGCCCATGCAAAAAAAGGGGAAATTCTTTCCTACATAAGCCTGCCGGCAGCAAACCTCAATACCTATTCTTCAGCACTTGAAGCGGAAAAAAGAGATTTGCCTTCTACCTTCGCCTATGAGCCGGGCTCTGTATTTAAAGTTTTCTCTGTTGCATCCTTTATAGAAACGGGTGCAGTCAAACAGTCTGATCTATACCTCTGCGACGGCAAACATGAAATACGTTCAACCAACGGAGAAAAAGTTGTTATAACCTGTCTTGATCACCACGGCTGGATAACAGCACGGGAAGCCCTGCAGTATTCGTGCAATGATGCACTGGCTCAGATGAGTGAAAAAATTGACACCAATACCTTTTTGTCTATGATCAAGGCTTTCGGATTTACAACAAAGACCGGAGTTGAGCTTCCCTATGAAAACCCGGGTTCAGTGCGGAATCCTGACGACAGACTTTGGTCAGCCCGCTCCAAACCCACCATTTCCATCGGGCAGGAAATAAGTGTATCTGCCCTGCAGATGGTTCAGGCGGGAACAGCATTAGCAAATAATGGAATTCCGCTAAAGCTTTCCTTTATTTCTCAAATTGCTTCAAGCGACGGGACCTTAACGTATCAGCATACTCCGGTATATAAAGAACAAATACTATCAGGCTCAACGGCCCGCTACATATTAAGCTGTATGCAGACTACTGCCCAGTCGGGAACAGGAAGCAGAGCTGCGCTGGGGGATGTTTCAATTGGTGTAAAAACAGGGACGGCTCAAATGAGCGATAAAGAAAAAGGCGGCTACAGTACGACAGACTTTTTGTCGAACTGCCTGGCAGTTTTTCCCATTGAGGATCCGCAAATAATTCTATACATTGTTATTTCAAAAGCACAGGGTGAAACTTATGCGGGTCGTATTGTAGCACCGGTTATAGCAGATGCAGCGGATGTTATTATTGATCACCTGGGACTGGCACGTTCGGGAGCCTCTTCAATTGCCCATACGGGAAAAATTGCGATAACTTCCGGTACTGCCCCCGTTATAGGCACTACTGTTCCTAATTTTACCGGAACACCTAAACGGCTTCTCATACCGCTTCTGGACCGGAACGATTTACGGATTATTATTAATGGAGACGGCTGGGTGTATGCACAGAGTCCGGAGCCGGGAACGCCTGTAACGGAGAATATGCTCATTGAACTCCATCTTCAGTAAAAATATAGAAAATTTTAAGCTCAGACTTCCTCACCTCTACGCTGCTCATGAGAAATCAATTCTATATTACAGCAGCAGCGAAACACCTGTTGAGTATGATAACTGCCTTACTACAGCCTCCCGATCGGGAAAACCAACGGCAACAGAAAACGGAATACTTCTTCATTCTCTCTATAATCCGGAATCAGAGGCCTTAAAATCGATACAGACAAAGGATATACAAGATTTAGAAGCTGTTGTTTTTTCCGGTTTCGGATTAGGCTACGGTCCAATTGCATACGCGTGTAACTATCCTCAAAAAACACTTATTCTCGTAGAGCCCGATATTAACCGTGTTCTTTGGGCCTTTCAGCACCTTGATTTTACGCCGCTGTTTAGTCATTCATCTTTAATATGCCTTTTTTCTGCAGAACTGCATGACTGCATCGGTGTCCTCGAGCAGATTGGACTGCAAAACTGCTGCTTCATGCAGCAGCCGCATTTTACCATGCATGCACAACAGTATTTTTCAGCTTTGCAGGAACTTATTGAGCGGAATAAGCAGAAAAAAGAGATTAATGATAATACACTGGAACGGTTCGGAAAACTGTGGCTTAAAAACAGTATAAAAAATGCACGATTCATTGACAAACTTAATACCATTCAATGCATAAAAAACTTCTGCTCCGGGGAAAATGCGTTTATTTTAGCTGCCGGTCCTACTCTGAGTGAAGTTCTTCCATACTTAAAACAGATTCAAGAAAAATCAGTTCTTATCTGCGTCGACACAGCCTTGCGCTCATGCCTTAGCGCAGGGGTTGAGCCCGATTTTATTATTCTCGTTGATCCACAGTATTGGAATGCCCGGCATATAGAAGGATTACGGGCCTTGAAAAGCACTCTTATAACAGAGATTGCAGCCTACCCGTCTGTCTTTCGTTTTGAATGCAGACAAATACTTTTGTGTTCATCTCTGTATCCGTTCGGCAGGTATATAGAAAAATACAGGGGTGAATACGGAAAACTGTCTGCAGGGGGTTCTGTAGCGACAACTGCATGGGATTTTGCTCAATGGCTCGGCTGTACACAGATTTTTTTTGCAGGACTCGATTTATCATACCCTGATAAAAAGACTCATGTAAAAGGCAGCACCTTTGAGGAAAAGGCAATTAGAAATTCAAGCCGTATAACGAGTGCAGAATCAAACAGCATTCAATCCCTATTTTCCGCCCCTTCAAAATTTGAGCGCAATTATGAAGACAAAATTGTACAAACAGATTCGCGCATGAAGCTTTATGCCTGGTGGTTTGAAAGTAAATGCGCATCGAATACTGATGTAAAGACTTTCTCGGTAACAAAGAAAAGCATGAAAATTCCGGGCATAAGCTATTATCCGCTTGATTTATTTCTTACAGCATCTTATAAAAGCAAAAAAGAATTTCCTTTTTTTACCGGCCGAAAAAATGAAAACCCCAATAACATTTTTAGAAATCTATTAAAAAGCGTTCATGAAGCAGGACTTCAAGTTCATGAAGGCATTCAAATTTGTTCACAGGCATCAAAAATACTATTCGAAATTGATAAACAACATGAACTTCTACAAAAATTGCGGATAATCGATCAGTCTATTCAATCTTCAGATATAAAAGAAACAATCTCCCTTGTATTCCCCGGTAAAAGGAAGCTGGATACACTGTTTGATAAAGCCGGTCTTGGAAAAGACAGCGAAAAAACATTTTTAGCTTCTGTTCAGCAGTCAAAAATAATTTATTCTGAACTTTTAAATGGATTAAAACTTCTTCAAGACCTCTTAACCAAATATAGTGAATAAAAAAATAATTTCCCCTTAAGAAAAACACAGGTTCACCGATAATTATATTATGACGGCAATATGTTCGGCCGGGTTCGACATCCAGACGGCTGAGCAGGCAGTATAATTGAGCTGAAAAACTGTGTGAGGTTTTTCAGCTTTTTTTTATTTAAATTCTCATCATGTATCCAACTATGTTCTGTGTTACAATAATAATTAAGGTCTTAGACATATTATTCCGATATTGAAAAAGAGGAGACGCAATGAATTCGTTCAATGTCGCAGAATTAAAAGAAAACACCTATTTCACCTCTGATGTCGTGTTGGACAAGACATTTTTACTGCTTAATAGTGCTATTCCTGTAAGTCAAATGCTTTTAAAAGCACTGCAGGATTGGGATTTTAAACAGGTTTTTTCTGACGGCACCCTAAGCAGCGGAGCTGCAAAAACAGAAATGCCTTCTGCACCAAAAGAGCCGCTTAGAAGCAGCAGTATTCAGGAATCCTCAGCAGCACAGGAATCGGGCGGCGACACAGAAAAAAATAGACTGCTAGT
>JAKJFV010000091.1 GCA_022704725.1 Spirochaetota bacterium | reverse complement strand
AGAACAGCCCGGCAGGCAGAGCCCTATATGCTCGTCTTAAAAAACAGTCAGTGGTATTTTCAGGGGTATTGCCGCACAAGAAATGATTTTCGTCTTTTTAAACTGGCAAGAATGTCAAACCTTCATATGCAAGATGAAGTATTTATACCGCGAGATCATGAAAAACCGCAGCTGGATTATTCCGATGCTGCTGAAGCAATGCAGACAAAGATTAAAATCCGCATTCATGCATCCGTCATGGACAGGCTTCTTGATTACTGCAGCTTTGACTCCTTCATTCCGGACGGGGAGGAGCATTACATTGTGCGTTTCCCTTTCATAGAAAACGATTACTACTACAGCACACTTATGAGTTTTGGCGACAAATGCGAGTGTTTAGAGCCGCTTCATATCCGCACAGAGATGAAGCGCCGAATACAAATGATTGCAGATGTGTACGAAGACTGATAATAAAAAGCGGTGCCGGGGAAAAAACCGGCACCGCAAAATTAGGGGGAAAAAAATGCTCTCAAGTTCCAATACCTTTGTTTTTACGTATTTTAAGAATTATACTTTGAAGCAGAATAAAGAAGCACAACATTAAACCTGTTGTTATGCTTTGCCAGTATGGTTCTCTCAATCCCGAAGCAACAACAATATTGCTTATGGTCTTTAATGAAAGAACTCCGAATAAACTTCCTACAACGCTTCCGACTCCTCCGGTTAAGAGTGTCCCTCCGATAATTGAAGATGCTATTGCCTGAATTTCTGCAGAGGTAGCATTTGATGCATTACCGGCTCCGGTATGAAGCAGGTAAATGTAAGCGGCTATTCCAGAAAGCAATCCGCACAGTACGTAAGAAAAAAACTTTGTTTTTTTAACATTTATACCAAGCATCAACGCGCTCTGACTGCTTCCGCCTACAGCATAAAGGTTTCTTCCAAACCTTGTCCACTTGCACATAGCCCATATCAATAATACTATGGCTAATGCAATTATGACGCCGGGTTCAATTCTAACAGGAATAAAATTTCCTGCCTTACCGTAGGTGCCGAGTCCGGGAATAACAATGCGTGCATCTTTTAGTGCAAGAAATGCAGTATTTGTTATGGTGCGCGGTGCACTGCTGACAATTGTAGTCATTCCTTTTGCAAAGAACATACCGCCAAGTGTTACAATGAAGGGCTGTATATTTAAATATGAAACTAAAAAACCCTGAATAACGCCTACTGTTAATCCCATAGCTAATGCTATAAGCATTGAACCTAAGACGCTTCCGGTATGGTCTTCAAGGTATACAACACAGGTCATGGTAACTAATGCTATCATACCGCCGACTGATATATCTATTCCTGCTGCTATCATAACAACGGTAAGACCGCAGGATATAACAATCAGGTAGGAATTATTATTAAAGATGTCAAAAAACTGCTGGGGATTAAGAAAGCCGCCTCCCCATATGAGCATAGCCAGCAGGTACATTATAATAAAACTGCAGATGGTAATTGTCAGCAGCAGGCTTGTACTGGACACAGCCTCACCCGGCTTCTTTTTCAATAACCGGGGTAATGATTCTTTCAATGATAGTTTTGTCATATCAGTTTGTCTCCGTTATTGTTGTTGCTTTTCTAAGGATTTTATTTTTCAGCTGCAAAAAGTATTTTTGTACAACCGGAGATCCCAGCACAACAATTGCTATAATAACGATTGCCTTGTATGCTTTTACCGCTGTTGAAGAAACCTTCATTGCATACAGGGTAATAGTTAAGGCCTGAATAATGTACGCACCTATGACAGAACCCGCGAGTTTAAATTTTCCGCCGCTTAGTGAATTTCCGCCTATAGCTACTGCTAGAATGGCATCCATTTCAATATCAATAAGTATGGTTTCATGGTTTATTAATCCAATTCGGCATACATTAATGCTGCCTGCAATTGCTGCACAAATACCGAGAATCACAAACGCAAGAAGTTTAATAAAGACAGCATTAATTCCATTCAACCGGGCAGCGCTTTCGTTTATTCCAACAGATTGTGTATAAAGTCCAAGATTGGTAAAACGTAAAATTAAGGCTACCAGTATTCCAAATGCAATTACTATAAGAATCGGACTTGGTATGGGAATGCCGGGAATAAAGCTTCCAATATTGTTTAATAACGGACTTTCAACCGTAGGAGTTGCACCGCCGTTTATCCAATAGGCAATCGGCCGTCCGGCTGTAAAGAGTATTAAAGAAGCTATCATCGGCTGAATATTAAAGAACGATACAAGCATTCCGGTAAAAAGCGCAAAAATAACGGCAACAACACAAGCTGCTAAAAATCCGAAAAGAATCAGCTGCATGGTAATTTCGTTTCCGCGCAATATACGGACGAATACGCTTCCTGCAATTGCTGCAAGGGCGCCGACACTTATATCCTGTCCCTTCGTTGCAGAGGTTACTAGCGTCATAGCTATTGCAAGAACTGCAAGTTCCGATGCACCGTGAAGAATACTTATAACATTTCCGGATAATACCCAGTTCCCGTAATTGTTTTGAATTACGCTAATAGAAAAAAAACCAACATCGCGTATTAGATTAAATACAATGACGAGAAATAGTGCGAATAAGGGTATAACCAACTGTGAACTTGATACTTTTTTTAGTGTATTAGCCATTTTGAGCAGCCTCCCCCGCAATTGTATGCATGATATTAGACTGTGTCATTTCCTCTCCCTTCATCTCTCCTACTATTTTACGGTCGCGCATAACAATAAGTCTTGAGCAGGTATTAAGCATTTCATCTATTTCTGATGATATAAAAGTAACGCTCACACCGGCTTCTGCAAGTTTTAAAACAAGTTTTTGAATTTCAAATTTTGTCCCGACATCGATTCCCCGCGTCGGTTCGTCAAGAATTAAATACTGCGGGTTTGTTAGCAGCCAGCGTGCTAGTATTGCTTTTTGCTGATTACCCCCCGACAAAGACTTAATCGGCGTATCGCGCGACGCTGTTTTAATACCCAGCAATTTTATATATTTATCTGCAAACTCTTCAGCCTCAGCCTTCGAAAACGGCTTGAAAAAACCTCTCATAACCTGCAGTGCCAAGATTATGTTTTCACGGACCGATAAATCCGCGACAATACCGTCAAGTTTACGGTCCTCCGGAAGATATCCTATACCGTTCTCCATAGCATCTCTTGGTTTAGTAATTTTTACCTGTTTGCCGTTAACTTTAATCCGGCCGCCTGTTATACGGTCTGCTCCGAATATGGCGCGGACACATTCACTTCTTCCGGAACCCAAAAGTCCGGTAAAACCGTTTATTTCACCCTTTCGAATTTCAAAATTAAAAGGCTTAGTACCCTCTGCACTAGCTAAACCCGAGGCCTCATAGACACACGAGGCCTCATCGGCGGTACCGGTATGTTTTTGTTTTTGTAATTCTGATATTCCTTCAAACTTCTTTCCGATCATTTTCGAAATAAGCTGAACACGGGGCAGATCTTTTATTTCATATTCGCCGACAAGCTCGCCGTTTCGTAAAACAGTGATTCTGTCGCAAACTTCATATACCTGTTCAAGAAAGTGTGTAATAAAAATAATGCTTACACCGCGTTTTTTTAAATCCCTCATTAACGTAAATAATAGTGAAACTTCATTCTCATCTAAAGAAGAAGTAGGCTCATCAAGAATAAGAACTTTACAATCCATATCGACAGCCCGTGCAATGGCAACCATCTGCTGTACAGCCAGAGAACAAGTACCCAGCTGACGGTTTGCGGTTGTCGGAATTTTCAGTTTTTTAAGAAGTTCATCCGCCCGTTTTTCCTGAGAACGCCAATTAATAAAAGTATATTTTCCGCGTCCAATAAACATGTTTTCTGCAACAGTGAGATTAGGACACAAGGTAATTTCCTGATACACTGTGCTTATGCCTAAATTCTGAGCGTCTTGAGGTGATTTTATCGTAACTTCTTTATCAATCCCGTCTATAGTAATTTGCCCTGAATCTTTTTGATACACACCGGTGAGAACCTTAACAAGGGTTGATTTTCCTGCTCCATTTTCTCCCATCAGAGCGTGTATTTCGCCTTTGCAAAGAGTAAAATCTACATTCTGCAAAGCCTTAACACCCGGAAATGTTTTACTAATTCCGCGCATAGATAAAACTATATCTTTATTCATTGGTAATAAACCACCTTCTTTCAACTTTGGAAAGTATAAAAATGCGCGAAGCATGCCGGATATTCCCGTATACTCCGCGCCATTATAACACTAGACTAATCTCATAAGCATATGAGATAGATGGAAGAATTAGTTTCCAAGCCCGTATGTATCAATGTCTTTTTGTGTAATAGTTCTTGCATCAAAACCTTTTTCTTCAGAAATAACTTTCTTTGATGAAAGTTTTCCGCCCGATTCAAGTGTCTTGATCATGCCGTCGATAACAGAAGCCTGGAAGGGGCTGCACTGACCGTTATAGTTCCAGTTGCCTGCAAGAAGTTCTCTTAAAGCCCATTTATTGCAGTCAAAACCCATAACAATTACATCTTTACCAACACCGTGAGTAATACCGGCTGCATCGAGTGCTGCAACAGCGCCCTTTGCCATACCGTCATTTTCAGCGTATATAACATTGAATTTTTCTTTAGAATTGATAACAGATTCAACAATTTTCTTTGCTTCTGCTTCATCCCATGTAGCTGTCTGCTGTACAACTTTGTTCATTGCACCGGAAGCAAATTCTTTGTCGAGAGCTGCAGTACGTCCGATCTGTGCATCGCTTCCCATAGCGCCTTGAATATGAATAACATTGTATTCACTAAGTTTCTGAGCCTTGAGCCATGCAACAGCAGTGTTTCCCTGATTAGCCATGTCGGAAACAACAGCAGCTTCATATAAATCCTGCTTAGCATTCAGCATACGGTCAAAAAGGAAAACCTTAATACCTGCTTCTTTTGCACTTGAGAGAACCGAATCCCATCCGTCTGTGGCAGCAGCTGATAACAGAATGTAGTCTACTTTGTTAGTAATAAACTGACTTGCAGCATTAAGCTGTTCATCATTTTTCAAACTGTAGAAAGTAGAAACAGCATAACCGTTTTCTTTTGTGAACACTTTTTCGAAGTCTGCAACGTTAGCTGCACGGTAACCGGATTCTGCCGGCGGGTTATTAATAATACCAACTTTAATTAATCCGGAATCTTTTTGTCCGCCTGCGAAAAGTACACAAGGTGCTAGTACAACCAGTACTGCCAAAATGCTAAGAATTTTCTTTCCCATAATATCCTCCTTAAGGATGAAAACACGATTAAAACTTTTTACTATAGTTCCAATCTTTTTTTAACGGCAACGCCGTATGATTCGATGTCAGTGTACGGTCAATAGGAGGAGAAGTACATGAAGTATCTTATTAATTTTGTATGACATTTTACGTCTTTTTAACCATCTGTTAACGGCTGTATGAAAAAGTTGAATATTTTATGAGAAAAGGGGGCTTTTTTACGAAAGACATCTAAGTAAAACAATTTTTTTTTGCTTGTGAGGAGGAGAATCGGGCAGAGGCTTTGCAGTAGTGGCAGGAGAAATTCGAAAACTCGCAGAAACTTCGTCAAAAAACGCAAAGGACATTGGGCTCAATATTAAAAATATACTTGTGTTAATTTCTGAAGCAGATTCATCAAGTCAAAGAAGCATGCAGGTAATAGAACAGGTAAACATAGAAGTTGAAGAAACAGCTCAATCGCTGCAGGAAATTCTTTCAAACACTAAAGAATTATTCATAGGCGGAGAACAAATATTAGAGGCCATGACATCGCTTACCCAGGTTTCATTACAAGTAAAAGAAAATTCCGGTGAAATGAGAAAAGAGTCCGATATTATGAGCTTGTCAGTATCTACCGTAGCAGATATTTCGGGAGAAGTTGTTGCAGGCATGAATGAGATTGCTGTCGGGACACACGAAATAACAGAAAATATGGCAAGTATTAACCGCCAGATGCAGGTACTCTCAGAAATTACCGACTCTCTTAAGGGAGAGGTTGGACGGTTTAAGGTATAGCGGAATGGGGCAATTTCTTTGGTGATGCGAAGCTGCCCCTTCCCTAATACCCCTCCCCCAAGAAATATTGGGCTCATGGATCAGTATCGCCGCTGTCATTCCTCCGGAATGTATGGGTTACAACAGCAAGTATCGCTGCGGCGCTGGCTAGCAGCTCACAGCTCACAGCTCATGCGGCACTTAAAATATTGTAATTGTTACTTAAAAATCGTTTCTCCGTATTTCTGAATGAGAGTTTCTTTAGTTTCCAGAGGACAGCCGTAAAAGGCGCGTTTTCCAATTGAAACATCTGCATTTAATATTGTAATAACTTTTAGGTTACTGCATCCCGAAAAAGCAAACTCAGTAATTTTTGTTACAGTCTTAGGAATCAATAAAGTTGATAGACTTGTACAACCAGTAAAAGCTTTCCCTATTTCCCGTACCCCATTGTTAATAGTGACCGTTTTAAGATTTTTACAAGCAGCGAAGAGATTAGGAGGAAGTATCTCAACGCTACCCGGGATTTCAACTGATTCAAGAACAAAACAATCTCTAAAAGCTCCATCCCCGATTCTTTTTACTGTTGATGGTATAATGACTTCTCGTAAATTCGAACAATTTGCAAAAGCATTTTTTCCAATCTCTGTGA
>JAKJFV010000090.1 GCA_022704725.1 Spirochaetota bacterium | reverse complement strand
AAAAAATTGTGCAAGTATGTAGGTGCTCATTACCGAAAATCGGGAATGCTTAAATTCTCTTTTGAATAAGCTGTATGCTAGAATTATATCAGAAATTGTAAATAAAAAGACACCCAATACTAATAACATACGGGAGAAGTTAAGAGGTCTCTGTTCAATAAAAAAATTAACAAATAAAGGAGATAGACAGCTGTACTGCAGTAAAAAAAGCATGATGGTATACAAAATTGATGCAAGCCCCCGCAGCCCTTTAGGTTTACCTATAAAAACATAAATACCTGCAGTAAGAAGACTGTAAGCAGAAGCAATACCTATATTTATAGTTATAGGTATTAATTCTGCATTGGATGACGGCATAAAAATTGATAAATAAAAAATATGGCTTAGGAAAAATGCAATCAGGCCGTAAAAAAACTTTTTTTTAGAGACAGGTTTTATTAAAAAGAAATCGCCTGCCCAAGCGCCTACTAGTGCTCCTGTCAAAAGGGCCAGATTATTGAGCGGCAGATAATCTGTAAGCCAGGCTGCATAAACAGGCAGTAAAAGAGAGGGCATGAGTGCTATTTTTAGTATGTCTGCAGGTCTTTTTTTTAAGCGGATACAAAAATACAGATGTAAAACAGACACAATCAAAAAAGGAATGAAAAAAAGTAAAATCTCTTTAAAATACATAAAAATATAAAGCCCCTTTCCTGTATTATACCACAGCTTGTCTTGAATAAGATTGGCATTTTTTATATAATTGTCATGATTACGTATAATTATTTTCAATTAACGTAAGTTTAATAGTTATTTTTGGAGGCTATATGACAATAACACAGATGCTTGGTCAAAGTGCAACATTGACCATGCTGGGTATGGGTGTTGTTTTTTCATTCCTCATAATTTTAATAATCGCAATGACGCTTGTAGAAAAGCTCGTTAAATTATTAAAACTTGATCAGGAAGAAAAACAATCAGGATCATCTGCTGCTGCAGGTGCAGTCCAGGGAACTGCTAATCAATCAGCAGTAGTAGCAGCTATTGCCGCGGCTGTTCGTCAAAAACAAAATAATTAAGGAGTAAATATGGCACGTAAAGTTAAAATTTCAGACTTGGTATTGCGCGATGCGCACCAGTCGCTTCATGCAACCCGTATGACAACTGCAGATATGTTACCGATCTGCGATAAATTAGATAAAATCGGTTATGAAAGTCTTGAAGCGTGGGGCGGAGCAACTTTTGACTCCTGCATCCGCTTCTTAAACGAAGATCCGTGGGAACGCTTAAGACAGCTTAAGGCAAAACTGCCCAATACACCTATTATGATGCTTTTACGCGGCCAGAACCTTCTCGGTTACCGCCATTATGCAGACGATGTTGTTGACAAATTCGTAGAAGCTGCTGCGAAAAACGGTATCGGTGTATTCCGCATCTTTGATGCATGCAATGATCCCCGCAACTTAAAACGCGCTGCCGATGCGGCAAAGAAAACAGGAAAGCATGTTCAGATGGCTATTTCTTATGCCACAACACCATATCATACAAAAGAAGTATATGCAGATCTTGCTAAAGCCTATGCAGATTTCGGTGCAGACTCTATCTGTATTAAAGATATGTCAGGTTTATTAAAACCATTTGAAGCCTATGATCTGGTAAAGGCTATTAAAGCTAAAGTTAATATTCCAATTCAGATTCACTCTCACGCTACAACAGGTATGTCTGTTGCAACTTTAGTAAAGGCTGCAGAGGCAGGAGCTGAGGTTCTTGATACAGTAATATCCTCAATGGCAATGGGTACTTCCCACAGCCCGACAGAAACTGTAGTAGAAATGCTCCATGGTACAGAAATGGACACCGGTCTCGATATTAAGGCTCTTCTCGAAATTGCAGCATATTTCCGTGAAGTACGCAAGAAGTATGGTAAATTTGAATCAAGCTTTTTAGGTGCAGATACCCGCATTCTTGTTTCACAGGTACCAGGCGGAATGCTTTCAAACCTCGAAGGTCAGCTCAAAGAACAGGGAGCCGCAGATAAGATTGATGATGTTCTTAAAGAAATCCCGATCGTACAGAAAGACTGCGGTTACATTCCTCTAGTAACTCCTACAAGTCAGATTGTTGGAACTCAGGCTGTATTCAATGTTCTTTTCGGCCGTTATGCAAAACTAACCGGTGAAACAAGAGATCTTTTAACCGGTAAATACGGTGCAACTCCTGCTCCATGCAACGCAGACCTTGTTAAAAAGGCTCTTGCAGAAAGCAAGATGGACGAGGTTGTTACCTGCCGTCCTGCAGATCTCATCACCAATGAATGGGATAAAATGGCTTCTGAAGCAAAAGAGAACGGTGCAGATGGTTCCGTTGAAGATGTTTTAACCTATGCAATGTTCCCAAAAGTTGCTCCTAAGTTCTTCAAAGAAAGAGCAAATGGTCCTGTTAATTCAGATTCTTTTGCACCTGCTGCCAAGGCTCCTGCTGCCTCTTCTAATGGCGGTTCATACACTGTAAATGTTAATGGAACAGCATACAACGTTACAACAGGTCCTGCAGGCGACACCATGAGTGTTAATGTTAATGGAACTGCATATAATGTTGCATTCGGTGCAGCTTCTGCTTCTCCTGCCTCCGCTCCTGTTTCTTCAAGCGGTGCAAATATTACCGCTCCCGTAGCTGGAACCCTTTTAAAACACGTTGTTCCATCCGGTACCCAGGTTAAAGCTGGTCAGACTGTTATTATGATCGAGTCCATGAAGATGGAGCTTGAAGTAAAGGCTACTGCTGACGGTCCTGTAACATACTCTGTAAATCCGGGTTCTGCAATTACTGCAGGTCAGGTTCTCGGTGCAATCGGCGGAGGAGCTTCTGCAGCCCCTGCTGCTGCACCACAGGCCGCACCAGCACCACAGGCTGCTCCTGCCGCTGCAGGCGGAACAACTGTTCAGGCTCCTGTTGCAGGCACCTTCTTAAAGGCAACCGTTGCAGAAGGTTCTTCTGTTGCTGCCGGTCAAACAATCATAATGATTGAATCTATGAAGATGGAACTTGAAGTTAAGGCTACTGCAGCCGGAACTGTACACTTCCTCTCATCAGCTGGTTCTGCAATCAATGCAGGTCAGGCTATAGCAGAAATCAAATAAGGAAAGGAAAATAACTATGCTTGGTCAAAAGAAAGACAGCAAAAAAGTACTTTCTGTAACAATGGTAATACTCGGCATTGCTCTTGTATATTCATTGGTAAGTACCGTTTTTGCTTCATCGAATAATAATGAAGTAGCCTCATTAAAAACAATGAGTACTGCTATTATTTCTGGTAGTGAAAATGTCCCCTTAATTTCAATTAAGGACTTTTTACAGAACACTGTAGAAAATACCGGTATTAATGCAATTGTTAATGGTAAGGAAGAAGTTGCAGATCTTGTAGACGCTGCTAAATCTACTACCGTTACCGGCTGGCAGCGCTTAGCTCTTATGGCTATAGGTTTCCTTATTATCTATCTTGGTGCAGCTAAGGGCTTTGAGCCCTTGCTCTTAATTCCGATCGGATTCGGTACTGTTTTTGTTAACATTCCCTTCGGCGGTATGTATGCTGAACACTCTGGAATGCTCAAAATTATCTATGATGCAGGTGTCGGAAACGAGTTTTTCCCAATGCTTATTTTTATGGGCATCGGCGCAATGACAGACTTCGGTCCTCTTATAGCTAACCCGAAAACTGCCTTGCTCGGCGGTGCAGCCCAGCTTGGTGTTTTTATAACACTCTTTGGTGTTGCGCTTATGAACCTCATTCCCGGTGTTGATTACAATATGTTTGAGGCCTGTGCAATCGCAATCATCGGCGGTGCTGACGGCCCCACATCCATCTATGTTTCTGGTAAATTAGCTCCGCATATGATGGCAATTATCGCTGTTGCAGCATACTCCTATATGGCCCTCGTTCCCATGATTCAGCCTCCGATAATGAAACTGATGACTACAAAACAGGAAAGAATGATCAAGATGAAGCAGCTCCGCCATGTTTCAAAGGCAGAAAAAGTATTATTCCCGATTGTTCTTTTAGTTCTTGCAATTGCTTTTATTCCGACAGCAGCTCCCCTTATTGGAATGTTAGCATTCGGAAACTTTGTAAAGATGATCGGTGTTATTGACCGCCTTGCAAAAACATTGGAAAACGAACTCTTGAACATCGTTTCAATTCTTCTTTCCCTCGGTGTAGGTTCACAGATGACTCCGGATAAAATTCTTAACCCGAGTGCTGTAGGTATCATCGTTCTCGGCTTATTTGCCTTTGCTGTAGCTACCTTCGGCGGTGTACTCATGGCTAAAATCATGAACCTCTTCCTAAAGGAAAAGATCAATCCTCTTATCGGTTCGGCCGGTGTTTCTGCCGTTCCAATGGCAGCCCGTGTTTCCAACAAGGTCGGTATGGAACATGATCCTTCTAACTTCCTTCTCATGCATGCCATGGGACCGAACGTTGCAGGTGTTATAGGCACTGCAATTGCTGCGGGTGTATTTATTGCAACCTACGGCGGCTGATATCAGGTATTAGCTCACTAATAATCACGAATTGATATTCACTCAATTAAGACTGTCATTTTCTATAAAGAAGGTGACAGTCTTTTTTGTTCAGTTGACTTTTAGCAGAGTCTGGATATAATTTAGATTATGAAATTACCCAGACTTTTGTTAATAATAGCTTTATCAGCTGCAGCATTTTCATGTGCTTCAATACAAAAAAATCTTGTAAACACCGTTTCAACACAGTTATCAGGTTCAGATAAAAACGGAAAGCCTAGTAAGGTAAAGGAAGCAGGTAACTCCATAATGCTCCCCTTAACAGGGGAATCTGACCCAATACTCATGGCCGATTTTTTTCCTACAGCATTAAAACTCTATGAGATACTCCATGTTCAGAATCCTTCCCATCAGGGTATTACAGCTATGACTGCCTCTCTTTACGTTATGTATGCCAATGCTTTTGTTCAGCACAAAGCAGAGATGCTGCCCCCTGATCAATATGAGCTTCAAAATTCAGAATTTAAGCGGGCTAAAATGCATTATTTACGGGGAAGAAACTATGCATTAGAAGTTTTTGAGCAGCGGTATCCCGGTTTTACACAGGAAATATTAAGCACCGATGAAGATAAAATATTTCAATCTGTTTCAAAACTCCAGCTTACAGATGTTGATAATGCCTATTGGCTCGGGTCGGCCTGGCTTGGTGCATGGTCATCAGATCCGTTGGATCCGTCAATTCTGCCGACTATTGGAGGGGCAGTTGCAGTTTTAGAAAAGGCCGCTTCTCTAAACCCCGATTATAATGATGGTGCAATATGGGATGTTTTAACGTCATTCTATGCAGGAGCGCCTGCAGATTTCGGCGGAAGCATGGACAGGGCGCTCGAGACACATCAGAAAGCTCTTGAAGTTTCAAAGGGCAAAACTCCCGGCCCCTATGTTACCTATGCACAGGCAATTTGTATAAGTACGCAGGATTATAACGGATTTGATGAAGCCTTAGAAAAAGCTCTTTCGATTAATCCGGATGATAATCCTTCAACAAGACTTGCCTCAACTATTTCACAGGAAAAAGCCCGGTTTTTACAAAATAACCGTGATAATTATTTTATTTTTTGGTAAAATATAACAATTCTGTATTTTAGGAGAAATAATGACTTTAAAAAAACTAGTATGTATACTATTTGTTATAGTAAATCTATGTTCCATTTTTGCCCAGAAAAAGATGACAATAAAAATTGCATCTGTAGCACCTGCAAGGTCGGCATGGGAAAATGAGCAGAAAGTCTTAGCCTCCGAATGGAATAAGGCTACAAACGGAATGATTTCTGTTCAATTTTATAATATGACTGCTTTAGGCGGCGAAAACGGTGTTGTCCAAAAGATGCGCAGTGTCAGGCCTGGTCAGAGCAGCCCGATTGACGGAGCCATTTTTACAAATCTTGGCGCCTATGAACTTGCTCCCGATTCAAATGTACTAACTCTCTGTATTCCTTTTTTATTCAGGAGCCAGGATGAGGTAGATATTGTGCTTGAAAAAATGTCAGGCGAAATTAATAATGCCATGCAAAAACAGGGCTTCGTTCTTCTCGGCTGGTTTAATGTGGGCTGGGCTAATTTTTATACAAAAACAGAAGTTCGTACTCCAGAGCAGCTTAAAAACTCAAAATTGAGTGTCGGCGGAATTACCAGTCCTGCTCTGGGCCGTGCTTTTCAGCTGGCAGGTTATAATACAGAAGATGTGTCCAATGAAAAAATTATTCAAAGCATGAAGGCTGTTAACGGCATAAAAGGTTTATATACCATACCTATGTATGCCTATGCCGCGCAATATTATAAACACCTGCCTTATGTCATAAACACAGCAATTTGTCCAATTATGGCAACCTTTGTCATTTCAGAGAAAACATGGGAACAAATACCCGCTGAATATAAACCGGCACTCTTGGCTGCTGTTAAAAATACAGAATCTAAATTTGTAGGTGTTCAGCAGGAAACCGATAAAGAATATTTGGATCTTATGGCTAAGGACGGTTTAAATCTTGTAAATCTTTCACCTTCTGAATTATCTGTGTTTGAGAACTCCCTGAACAGTGATGCACTTGCTATGTCAAAAACAACAGATGTAACAGCAATAAATTATGAGTTTTTTCTAAGAATAAATGCAATTTTACAGGATT
>JAKJFV010000008.1 GCA_022704725.1 Spirochaetota bacterium | reverse complement strand
TCTCTCTTGGCGGTGTAGCGCTTGCAACAGTTATCGGTATTATTCTTAACCTTGCTATTCCCAAGACTAAGGCTGAATAATTTGTTGATTAATTAGATTTTCCCAAACAGCATTTTCCAAAGGCTCATGACAGAAACCTGTTCATGGGCCTTTTTTATATTGACGGGACTAAAACCTTTTATAGTTAATAGAACGAACGTTCGTTCTATTAACTTGAGCATCAGTGTTGAAACATAAAGTCCTAACTTTTTTTACTCATAATCCTTTATGAGTTTATCGTAATTTTGAAACTTACCAACAGCAA
The DNA here is from genome assembly GCA_022704725.1 of Spirochaetota bacterium. GTDB lineage: Bacteria > Spirochaetota > Spirochaetia > Treponematales > Treponemataceae > JAAZLA01. The sequence continues at coordinate 16,367 of JAKJFV010000008.1, read as the reverse complement.
AAAACCTGCTTTGATGAAAAGACGGATAATCCGTTCCCTCGATGAGGCACTGCAGCCCGGGGTTTATTTTTTTTGGTGTACCTTTCAATTTTGCACTGCTTTTAAGGCTTTTTTCTTTTGCCAATTCCATACCGGTATTATCTATGCGGTTGCAGGTGAATTGCCATTCTTTGCCCTCAAGAGTTTCGAACGAAAAATTATCAGGCAGGGAAAAATCGGACCACGGTATAAAAATATCTGTATACCAAAACTCATCCTCTATGTCTGTACTTATACGGTACTGCGACTTCCAGTTGTAATCAAACGTTATCTTTTCTTCAATTATAGTATCTTCAATGTACCCGCTTATAACAGGTGATCCGTCAAATTCTTTCATTGGTTCACTCATTGTAGAAAAAATAATTTCCTTTCCTTTTTCTCCGCATCCTGCGCGGTAGTCGAGACAAAACCCTTTGGTGTTAATTTCCCACCCGTAGTAAATAACGCTGCCAGCCGGTTTTATAAATAATTCTACACAGTCGTCTTCGAAGACTTTTTCTTTATGTCCCTCATGCTTCGAAATGGTTTTATTTTTTGGAATTTCAGCGCAAAATGAGCAGGCTATGCCGTCTATACCGGCTGCAATAAATATACCGGTGAACAGCGCGCGGGGTTTGTACTTGGGCCAGGGATATTCCAGCTCTGTGCCTTCAAGATCATAAGAAGCCATTATTTCATCACTGTTTTGTGAGAGTTCTTCGTTTAATAGAGGAATGATTATTTCTTTCATGCGGGTATAGTATGCTTTTTTTGCCTGTCGTGCAAGATAAAAAAAGCTCCGGTTCCTAAATGCACCTTTAATAAGGACCATTTATTCCGGAGCTTTATCAATAGAAGTAACGTATCAGTCTTTTTTCAGACTGATATTTTTTCTACTTCCCGCTATCAGCCTATTACAGCTTTTATGTTTACTTCTTTTGTTCCGTCTTTTGCAAGTGCAAGAGTTCCGGTGACAGAGGCAGAATCAGATGTTAATACAATCTTTCCTTCAGGATTGTTATTGGTTATATCAATCTTGTAGTTTACTCCTCTGTATTTTCTGGTAATAACGGCATTTTTAATGTGAGAGGGGAGCCGGGGTTCAATTCTTAATCCCGCATACTCCGGTCTTACTCCGCAGATCCACTGAGAAAGAGCAACAAAGTTCCATGCTGCAGTACCGGTAAGCCAGCTGTTTTTGGCTTCTCCATGGCGGCGTGCTGCTTTACCTGCGATCATCTGTGCATAGACATAGGGCTCAAGGCGGTGTATTTCGCTTATATCTTCAAGATATGAGGGTGCAATTTTTTTGTAGTGTTCCCATGCCTTAGCACTTCTGCCGGTTTTTACCTCGCCTATAATTACCCATGGGTTGTTATGACAGAAAATACCTGCATTTTCTTTGTATCCCGGCGGGTAGGAAGAAACTTCGCCGAGTTCGATGTGGTAATCTTTGTATGGGGGATCAAGAATAACGATGCCGTATTTGGTGTCGAGGTGTTTTTCTACACTGTCGAGCGCCTTTGCCGGGTAGCCCTTATCTGCACCAATTTGAGCCATAGAACCGAAGCCCTGTGTTTCAATAAAGATTTTTCCGTCTTCGCATTCTTTAGAACCGATTTTTTTACCGAAGTCGTCATAAGCGCGGAGGTACCAATCACCGTCCCAGCCTGTTTTACAGATCTGATCATTCATTTTAGCAGCCTGTTCTTCTGCAAACTTTGCTTCTGCCTCATCGCCCATCATGCGGCACATTGCAGCATAATCGGGAGCAACGTATACAAACATTTGCGCGATCATGACAGATTCAGCATTTTTTCCTTCTTTGTTTGTTGAAGTCTGGAAAGAATCATTGGGATCTGTGCTGAAGCAGTTGAGGTTAAGACAGTCGTTCCAGTCGGCTCTTCCAATGAGAGGAAGACCGTGAGGTCCAATGTGTGTAGTAATGTAGCGGAATGATCTCTTTAAGTGTTCGTAAAGAGTTGCCTTATTTTTTTCATTGTTGTCAAACGGAACCATTTCTTTAAGGAACTGCTCATCGCCTGTTTCCTTAATATAGCCGCCGACACCGAGGATTAACCACAAAGGATCGTCGTTAAAATTGCTTCCCACATCGGCATTGCCTCTTTTTGTAAGCGGCTGGAACTGATGGTAGGCGCTTCCGTCTTCAAACTGGGTTGAGGCTACGTCAAAGAGGCGTTCGCGTACACGGGACTGGGGCATTGAGTGAACTACGCCGAGCATGTCCTGGCTTGTATCGCGGAAACCGATGCCGCGTCCGATGCCGCTTTCAAAGTAGGAAGCAGAACGTGCGAAGTTGTATGTTACAACACACTGATACTGGTTCCACACAGCCATGCGGTCAAGTTTTTCATCACCTGTTTTTAATGTATATTTTCCGACCATATCGGTCCAGAAATCTTTGAGAGTGTTAAATGCCTTTTCTACTTTTTCAACAGTATCGTATTTATTCTGGAGTGCAACTGCCTTATCTTTGTTGATAACGCGCATTGCAGAGTTTGTCTGCAGTAAACCTGCTTCGGCCTTTGCCGCCCATTTTTTGTCGTTGTCATTCTCAATGTAGCCGAGAACAAAGATGAATGTCTTTGATTCTCCTGCATTAAGAGAAACATTGATGCGGTGGCTTGCAACCGGAGACCATCCGTCAGCAACAAAGTTAGTGCTCTTATCTGCAAAAACAGCATCAGGGTGATCGTAATTATTATGTAATCCGAGGAATGTTTCTCTGTCGGTTTCGAAACCATCAATCTTTGAATTTACATGATAAAAAGCAAAATGGTTTCTTCTTTCACGGTATTCTGTTTTGTGGTAAATAGTGCTTCCCAGTACTTCAACTTCGCCGATAGAAAAGTTTCTCTGGAAGTTGGTGTTATCGTCATGGGCGTTGTACAAACACCATTCAATGTAGGAATGAAGGGCAATGTCTTTTTTCTGTGAAGTTGTATTTGACAGTGTTACCATCTGAATTTCAGCATTGTCGCCATTAGGAATCATGTAAAGAATATCAGCTTTTACACCGTTTTTTGAAGATGCAATTTTAGAGTATCCAAATCCGTGGCGGCATTCATAGCTGTCAAGTTCTACCCGCATCGGCTTCCAGCCCGGGTTCCAGACGGTTCCGTTGTCATTAATAAAGAAATACCGGCCGTTGTTGTCGAGCGGAACATCATTATAGCGGTAGCGTGTTAAACGGCGAAGGCGTGCATCGGTATAAAAAGCGTAGCCGCCTGCTGTGTTGGAAATAAGCGAAAAGAATTTTTCATTACCCAGATAGTTAATCCAAGGGTAAGGTGTGCGGGGAGTTTCAATAACATACTCCCGGTTTACATCGTCAAAATGCCCGAATTTCATTACATCCTCCTGGGTGCGAAGCACCTGTATCTTATAGTTGATAACATCTTATCAAGGTTGGTTGAAGTAACCAATTAACTAAGAGAATATCATATAAAGACTCAGTTGTCAAATAAATATGCTGCAAAAATACGCAGTTTCTAATCTTATGCTATACTGATAGTACGCCGGTAAAAACAACAGCAGCTTGTTGTGTGACTTGGGTACTTGATTTTTTTTGTATCTATGATATTGTTAGGTTAGTACTAATGATGTACAAACTAAAGGAGGCTCCTATGTCTATATGTCTGCATAATGGTACCTTATTAAGCGGTTTTTCGGTAATGGAGAACTGTGCTGTTCTTATAGAAGACGGGAAAATTTCCGATGTCTTCAGTCAAAAGCGCTTTGAGCAGAAAAAGTTCCCGCCTTCTGTACGTGTAGTCGATGTAGAAGGTGCCTACATAGCTCCGGGTTTTATAGATACACATATTCATGGATTCGCAGGCCATGGAACCGATAACTGTTCCGTTGACTCAATGATTGCTATGTCGGAAGATTTAGCTCAATACGGAGTAACATCTTTTAATCCTACCTTGTATCCTGCAGATGAAGAAACTATGATATCTTCTATTAAAGCAGTAGTTAAAGCTATGGGAAAAGAACGCGGTGCAAAAATAATGGGTCTGCATCTTGAAGGTCCCTTTATTTCGCCCGATAAACTTGGTGTTCAGCGCCCGGAAACAGTAAAAACTGTTGATATTAATCTCATGGACCGCCTATGGGCTGCTTCAGAAGGGCATATTGTTAATATGACTGTAGCACCGGAAATCAAGGGCATGAGGGAACTTGCTTTATATTGTACAAAAAAGGGTATTGTAACACAGGCGGGGCATACTAATGCTCAGTATCAGCATATGGTAGAGGGAATGCAGGCTGGAATTCTTCATTCAACTCATTTATTCAATGCAATGAGCCAGATGCACCACCGCAATCCCGGTGCTGTCGGTGCTATTCTTATTCATTCAGAAATGTCCTGCGAGGTTATTGCAGACGGAATACACGTTCATCCTGATCTATTAAAGCTGGTTGCCCGCGACAAGCCAATCGATAAGATTGTCCTTGTTACCGATGCACTGACTCCTACAGAACAAACAGGCTCTCCCCTGTTTGCAAACGGAGAAGAGGTTTCATTTAAGGAAGGCTGTTTTCACCGTACAAAAGATGACGTAATAGCCGGATCGGGTTTAACAATGATTAAAGGCATAAAAAATCTTGTAGGGTATGGATTTCCTGTCGAAGAAGCGGTAAAATGTGCTACATCGAATCCTGCCCGCGTCATGCGCTACTCACAAAAGGGAATGATTATTCCAGGTGCAGACGGCGACGTCACAGTTTTCGATAAGCATTTCAATGTTCTTCTTTCTGTAATAAACGGAAAAATTGTAAAGAATATTGTGTAAATTTTAAGGTTATCTCTTTTAGGAGGATTTTTCATGAGAGTAATAGTAAGACCGGATTATGATTCCTGCTCTGTGTGGGCGGCAAATCATATTGCAAAACGTATTAATGATGCTGCCCCTACGGCTAAAAAGCCGTTTGTTATTGGTCTTCCTACCGGAGGAACTCCTCTTGGAACTTATAAAGAATTAATAGCATTGAATAAAGACGGGAAGGTTTCGTTTGAACATGTTGTTACATTCAATATGGATGAGTATGTCGGACTGCCCGCTGATCATCCTCAAAGTTATCACCGCTTCATGTGGGATAATTTTTTCAGTCACATTAATATAAAAAAAGAAAATGTTCACATATTAAATGGAATGGCTCAGGATCTTGAAGCTGAATGCGCAGCCTATGAAAAGGCTATAGCAAATGCAGGCGGTATAAAACTATTTTTGGGCGGCGTAGGTGTTGACGGCCATATTGCTTTTAATGAACCAGGCTCATCATTAACATCGAGGACACGGGTAAAAACATTAACTCATGACACCATTCTTGTAAACTCGAGATTCTTCGGCGGCGACATTTCCCAGGTGCCAACAACGGCTCTCACTGTCGGCGTCGGTACAATAACCGATTCTGCAGAAGTAATGATTTTAATAACCGGTCACAGCAAGGCCCGCGCTTTGTCTCATGCAGTCGAACAGGGAATAAGTCAAATGTGGACCATCAGCTGTCTGCAGATGCATCAAAAAGCAATCATTGTATGCGATGAAGATGCGACCGATGAGCTTAAAGTAGGTACTTTGAAATATTTTAAGGACATCGAAGCCCCAAATATGGACAACAAACTCTAATAAATACACTTGATTAGAATAAAGCTACTTAAAAAGAGAAATTATTATATAATTTCTCTTTTTTTTTCTTGCTTGCATACATAAGTCGTGATATGATAGTTGAAGGATGAAATCAATTAACTCTCCTTCTGATATTAACGTTTCACGCATTTTACGGCTTATCTGGCAAAAAAGAGGTATAAGCCGTGTAGAAATTGCTTCGGAGCTGGGAATTGATAAATCCACCGTAACAAAGATTGTTTCATCGCTGGATGAGCTCGGTCTTATATCTCAGTTGTCTCAGGGGGACACGGGCCCTCTGGGCGGAAGAAAGCCTATTTTTCTGCAGATTAGTCCATCCTTTGCCTGCATCGGCGGTGTTGAGATTAATCCCGGCCGGTATGTATGCTGTATTCTTAATATGCACGGAACTGTACTTTTTCAGCATCAGGAGTCTATTCAGCCTGGCCTTTATGAAAAAGATAACTATAATGGAATCTTTTTCCGGGCTTTTGAGATGATCGCTTCAGAGGCGGAAAAACTTGGAATACCCCTGATTGGTATAGGCGTCGGGTTTCCTGCTCTTGTTAACTCTGATGAAGGTTTAATAATTCAATCTGTTCCCTTAATGATACATGAAGCTTTTGCATTTGCTCAGGAAGTATCTAAGGTAATTGATGTTCCTGTAATAATTGAGAATGACGCCAGATGCTGCTGCTACGGCGAACAGCTTCTTTCAGAAAAACACAATATAAGAAATATGCTTTTTGTACTTACTGAATACCGGGTATTACAGCCGACAGAAGCGTCTAAAAAAAATCTATCTGTCGGGATTGGTCTTGTTGTAAACGGCAGAATATTAAAGGGGCCTGAGTGTTCAGCAGGGGAGTTTAGAAGTATTTTATGGGACGAGGGTAATAACGGCCAGTTTTATTCAGGCGAAGACAGACTTGAAAGTATAGATAATGATGTTATGCAGTCTGTTTTCTTTGAGCTTGCCCAGCATGTAGCTTTTTTGGTAAATACTTTAAATTTAGAACAGGTTTACATTGGCGGAATTGATAAACTGTATGCAGATAAATTAATGGCACTTATACAGGAGAGAATCAGATATCAGTGGCCTTATAAAATACAGAGAAAATATAATATTTCTTTAGCATCACTTGAAACACTGTCGGTTGCCTATGGTGCTGCTGCGATGTTTTTAGAACAAATGTTTGCTTTGCCGAGTCTTTCGTCCAGGTCCGGTACCGGGCGTTCGGTTTTAAAAACCTTTGCAGATTTAAAAAAAGGCTGACAGAAAAAGGATTTTATTTTTTTATAGTGAAAATTAGTCTAAAAAACTGTAAAAAAGTAAAAAAATACCTTTACAGATTGTAAATATGGTGTTATTCTATTGTTGGTTGAAGGAACCAATTAACTAAGGCTGTATATCACTGTAAAAAGGTGATTAAGCATATTTTTAATACTCTTGTGAAAGGGGGAAAAGTAATGAAACTTTCAAAGAAAGTAATTCTAGTTAGTCTTTTTGCTATTATGGCATTAGGACTCGTATTTGCAGGCGGCGGAAAAGACACTGCAAAATCAAGTCAGGTAGTTCTCAAGGTAATGGGTTATGGTGATAACTCAAACCAGGAAGGACAGAACTTTGTTCGTATCGTATCAGCTTTTGAAGCAGCTAATCCTGGTGTAAAAGTTGATTATGAAATGCTCTATGATGAAGCATATCACAACAAAGTAAAGGCACGTATTGCAGCTGGCGATCTTCCTCACGTTGCATACATGGGTTCAGATGCCCGCTGGGGCGGACCTTGGCAGGAAGCAGGTGCTCAGATTGATCATAACAAATACATCGACACCAACCTTTTTGACTTAAGCACAATTCCTGCTGACACAAAAGACGGAAAACGTGTATACCTTCCACTCGGAACATCAAACCTCTGTACAGTAGTTTTTGCTAACACAAAACTTCTTAAAGAACTTGGTTTCGCTTTACCAAAAACTTATGCAGACATGGTAGCTATGGTACCTGCTGCTAAAGCAAAAGGAATTGAAGTTTTCTCTACACACGGTGCAGACGGCTGGGCATGGGGTTCATGCATTATGTCAAGTTTTGTTGCACGTACAACTGGTATGACAGATTTCCCAGAGAGACTTGTTAAAGGTGAAATTAAATTCACTGATCCAACAGCAGTTGCTGCTCTTGATTTCTTAACAACAATGGTAAAAGACGGTGTTCTTTCTCCTAACTCTGTAATGATCGACTCAGGTACTGGTCTTTCTAACTTCAGCAATGGAAAAGCTCTTTTCTACATGACCGGTCAGTGGGATGCTGGTAGTATTTCTCCTGAAACACAGGAAGTTACAGCTCTTATCGCATTCCCTGCTCTCCCTGGAGAAAAAGGAACAGCTGGTTCAGTTGCTGCTGCAAAACAGTCTGGTTATGGTATGACAAAATCTGCTGAAGCAGACGGCGTTACTGATGCTGCTATGAAGTTCTTAAACTACTTCTACGGCGCAGAAGAAACCATTCAGCGTGTACGTGACGGTGCTATCGTTGCTCCTGTTATTAAAGTTGGTCTTCCTTCAGATCTTCCTACCATTGTTAAAGCAAAAGCTGCTTTCGGTGGATCCGGCATGATCGAAACTCAGGTTATTGACTCTTACCTCACAGGTGCTCCAAACGATGCTCTTAACGCTGGTATGCAGGAAATCGTTGCTGGTAAAACAACCGGTAAAGATCTTGCAGCAAAAGTTGAAGGATTACTTCGCAAGTAAGTTTTAATACATAAGTATTAGCTAAAACAAAAAGGGGGTTTAGGTATGTCGATGGTAGTAACTACGATTGGTGTACTGGACAAATCCCCTTTTTGTTTCTAAAGAGGAGTGTGCTTTGAAAAAACGCGACACAAGAGATTTTTTAACATTTTTAGGTTTTATTCTGCCGGGTTTTATAATCTACATTTTCATTGTAGCGTATCCCATTTTTTATTCTATACTTCTTAGTTTTTCTGATTACAACCCGAATATCGGGGGAAAATCGAATTTCATGGGCTTAACACACTATAAGACTATGCTCAATGACCCGGATTTTTGGCATGCCTTTAAAAACAACATGATTGTTGTAGCGGTTTCCGTTTTTGGACAGATCCCTATTGGTTTTATTTTGGCATTTATTCTCTATAGAAAGCAGGTAAAGGGAGCCAACTTTTTTCAATCCATGGTATTCCTTCCTCAGTTCTTGTCAATGATCGTTATTGGTATAATGTGGAGAATGCTGTTTATGGTAGACGGCCCTATTGCGCGTTTAATGCAGTCTTTTTCAAACGATCCGACTAAACAGTTTACTATGATGTTGTCTCCAAATACAGCAATGATTCCGGTTGGTATAGCCTTAATTATGATTATCTTTCTTGCTAATTTGCAAAAAATTAATGACAGTATGATTGAAGCAGCAAAGATTGACGGTGCTTCTGAACCTCAGATTTTCGTTAAAATTATTGTGCCTCTTCTAGCTGGAACAATTCTAACGTCATCTATACTTGCTATTGCCGGATCTCTAAAAGGGTTTACCCTGATATTTGCAATTACCACAGAGGGTATAACACGCCTAAATGCAGAGGTTTTACCGATTTTCATGTATCGTACCGCTTTCCAGGATTATTCAAATCCCATGCGGTTTGCTTATGGTGCTACTATTTCTAATACCGTTGTTCTTATCAGTATCTTAATGATTCTGTTAAGCAATTTTATTGGAAAGAAACTCGGCACTCACGAGGAGTACTAATATGGCAGAATCAGAAAATTTAGTAACTACCGGTTTTTTTGGAAAATATCTTTCAAAACCATTATCATATGCAATTTTTATTCTTTGGTCTGTGGCTACAATAGCACCGCTTGTTTGGATGGCATATTCATCATTTAAAACAAATGAAGAATTAAATATTAATATTTATTCTTTGCCTAAAGCGATGTTTGACAATAAAAACGACGAATTTGTTGTAATTCCGCCGCAGTTAAATATTGTGTACCCGGATAAACTCACCGAAAAATACAAATTTACTCCTTCACAGTATGATATTATCAACTCAAAAATAGTAATTCTTGAGTCAAAAACAATTGCTCCCGGAAGAAGAACAAAGGTTCATTTTATTGACAGGGAAGATCTGCCGGAAGAATTGAAAGGGCTTGAAAAAGGAGACACTGTTGTACTTAATCAGCTTCCTTCAAATTATCAGGCAGCAATTCACTGGAATACTATATGGTGGAACTATACATCAGCATGGACTCGTGGAACTCTTGGCGCAAAATTTGTTAACAGTGTAATTTATACTGTTGTATCGACCTTCCTTATTGTTTTACTAGGATTAATGGTCGGCTACGGTGTTAGTAAGTTCAAATATGCAAAAATTGCTACCATTGTATCAGCATTGATTGGACTTGGGTATCTTTTAGATATTAACCAGGTTATTATTCCATTGTTTCTTCTATTAACCAATGTCGGCTTGACCGATAAACATTTGGGTATTATTATCGTATACGTTGCATTTGGACTTCCAATGGCTGTAATGCTTGCGTCACAGTTTATTAGAGGATTGCCGAACAGTCTTATTGAGTCCGCTTATATTGACGGTGCATCTCCAATGCGTTCATTTGCGAGTATAATTGTTCCTATGACAATTCCTGTAATTATTACAATAAGTATAATGAGCGGTCTTGGTATTTGGAATGAGTTCCTGTTAGTATTGGTTATGGCTAGTAAGGAAGCAACAAAATCGCTGCCTGTTGGTGTTTATTCGTTCTCAAGCAGAACCGGTATTCAGCTTGGCTGGCAGATTGCTGCTCTCATTATTGCTACACTGCCAGTATTAGTAGTTTATTTTGCATTCCAGAAGAACCTCTCCGAAGGTGTTGCAGGCGGAGCTCTTAAGGAATAAGTTATCAGGTTTTAATTTCAAAGCACAAAGCTGTCCGGTTTATCCGGACAGCTTTTTTTTAAAAAAAGGCTGTCCAACTTTAAAGGTTACCCTTAATAGTTGAAGACAGCCATTTTAAATATTACTAATTTGTCTTAATACGTTCCACGAAGATTGTATACCGTAAATTCCTTTTTAAACTTTGAAAATGTTACTTTTTTGTTTTCGGGAGTAAAAAGAATTTTGCATTTTTTTGAGGGAAGCAGAGTAAATAGATTATCAGAAAATACTCCTTTACTTGAGCCCGAATCTAATCCGACAAAGAATGCAGGGTTTTTTGCATTTAGTACTATTTCAAAAACTCTTCCTGTTTTTGTTTCTTTTTCTGCAAGTTCATAAGAAATTTCCGGTTCAAGCAGCTCACAATGTTTATATAGTGCCGGAAATGCAGTTGCCGTAATCGATCCGCCGGAATATGAAAGAGACGCAATGACAGCATAGGAATTCTTTTCTTTCGGCAAGGCTTCGACGGGGCTGCTGTAAAGGATACTGGAAGAATCAGGCTTAAGTTCTTTTTTTAATACAATATCTTTATCGATCTTTTTACCGTCAAATCCAATGAAAGAGAGAGTTAATTCAGAGGCAATATGTTGCTGAGTATCATTGAGACCGCATGCATAAAGTATGTTGTCTTTTATATAAAGACTTAACCCGACCGGTGCAAAAAATTTTACAGCGTCATAATGCATAAGCTTCCACTTTCCCGTGTATTCAATTGAGGACCAGGAGGCAACAGGACAATTGTCATTAAGCTGCCAGATAATTGAACCCATGCAGTAAGGGCGAAGAGATCTCCAGTAGTCGATGGCTGTTCTCATAGCAACTGACTGCTGAACCTGGCTTAAATAAAGCATATCTCTAATAGATTTTGGGAATCGGAAGTAGCGGGCAAAGTTTTCTATCATAATGGTATTTCCGCTTGGAGATCTTTGGTGAAACTCCATAACGGGACTTGTAAGATTCATATCTTTTTCTGCAGCATATGTTTTTACGGTAGAGTATGACGGAAAAGACTGGTACCCGAACTCTGAAACAAAGCGCGGTTTGATGGCGTAGTACGCATCGAAGGATTTTTTTCCATGCCATACATCCCAATAATGCATGTCTCCTTTCGAATCTTCTTTCCAGTTATCTTCAAAATTATTGGGACCTGCACACGGAGAACTCGGCCACCACATTCTGTCCGGATCATTTTTACGTACTTCATCACCGACAACACCCTCGTTAAGTCTGTCGTAATCTATAAGGTAAAGATCACGGTTACTCTTTGCTTCGGCGTACCATCCCAGGGATCCTAAGTTTTCATTGTTTCCGCACCAAAGTGCAATAGACGGATGATCCTTTAATCTAAGAACCTGGTGTTTTACTTCATCACGGACAGAGTCAAGAAATTCTTTATTTGTCGGATATAATCCGCAGGCAAACATAAAATCGTGCCAAATGAGAATTCCCTTGCGGTCGCAGATTTCATAAAAGATGTCTTTTTCATACATCCCTCCGCCCCAAACACGAACTGTATTCATGTTTGCCTTAACTAAAGAATCCAAAAGATTTTCGTACCGTTCGGGTGTCTGTCGTGAGGGTAATGCATCAAGCGGAATCCAGTTTGAGCCTTTTGAGAAAACAGACCTGTCATTAATTTTGAAAAATAGACTTAATCCATCTTTATCTTTTTTACTTACAGTTTCTAAGGTTCTAAATGCAATCTTTTTTTCGACTGATGCACCGGATGCCTTTACAGACAGGCTGTAAAGAGGATTATCAATAAAAGCCGGTTTACCTGTTTTTATAATAGATTCATCGTCTTTCGGACTGCATCCTGAAGGGTACCAAAGTTCCGGATTTTTTACGGTGAGGTGCTGTGAAATGCAGTTATCTCCCTTTGTCACTTTTATCGATTCTTCTTCGGTAATTGTATTTATACCTGGTCCCGATAAGCTAACCGTAAAAGGAATGGTACAATCTGAAAGTGCAGTGTAATGGGTAACAACATCTACATCCCACTCTGCCTTTCCTTTTACAATTTTTGTTTCAACATAATCTATAAAACCCTTTGAGGTTTGAACAAGTTCAATGGAATTATATATGCCAAAAGCCATTATACACGGACCCCAGTCCCAGCCGGAATGGCATTGGGGTTTTCGTGAAAAGTTTCTATTTGGGGAGAAGACATCGAAATTTGAGCAGGGAACTGCATAAGGATAATCTGATGCTCTCTGTACTGCGTGTTTTTCTGCAGATTCAAATACGAGTTTAATGGTGTTTTTACCTTCTTTAATTAATGAACTGACAGGGAATCGCCATTTTTTAAAGAAATTATTACAGAAACCTGCTTCTATGTTGTTAACAAAAACGTGTACATAGGTGTCTACCGTGTCCAAAATAATAAACTGTTGACCCTGTATAAAATTCTTTTTAACAAGAAATTCTTTTTCACAAATCCAGTCGTTTTGTCCTACCCACTGGACATCGAGCTCATTTTTAGCGTAATAGGGATCACAAATAATGTCTTGTTCAAGCAAAGCTGAATGAATGTCTCCGGGAAATTGAACTGATAAATCCTTCTTTGAGAGCGAAAGCTTTTTATCAGCCGGTTTTAACGTCCATATGCCGTGTAGCGATTGTTTAATCATTGTTTACTTCCTTATAATGAGCATAGCATATTAACTTTGGTTTTTCAATATAAGGCGCCTAAACGGTATGAAAGCGACACCGAGAAAGAATGTTTCCTGGTCACACAATTTTTGTCAAAATTCCCGGACAATTGAAATGCATGGAGGGAAGCCTCTGAATGAACAGAAAACGACTCAAATGAATCTGCATTGTTTGAAAAATCAAACTGTGTTCCCGCACTTAAAGAAAAATCTTTCTTATTGCTTGGTGTAAATTTCGTATTTGCGTAAACAGATATCGTTTCGTAAACTCTGCCCGAAAATGGTATAGAAGCGCAGCGAATAAAACCTGTAATTTTAAGGGGTATGATAGTGAATCTCCAGAGATTGACTGCATAGTTTAATTTGAACTGCATATAGGTATTTGCATTAATAAACCCGGGATCAAAAGTATTATCTGCAGAGCAGTGAAACTCTGCGGATGCAAAGGTATGAATGAGACCAAGGGATGCCTTTATACAGTTATCAGTCTGCTCAATTGCAGGAAAAGATAACGAAAAGGATTTTTTATAATCATTAAGAATCCCGAATGAAAGCTTAAACGATTTTTTTCTATTTAGCGGTATAACTGCCTGCGGATTAATTGAATAATGAAAAACGGTTCTTTCGTTTTTATCCGCCAGTGTAATATAGTCATAACTGCTTATAAAGAATTTTCCTTGAAGTATAAAATACAGGTTTGAAACGGGAATTTTAGTAAGAAGTTCAGTAAGACAATTGAACTTCCATTGTGTTTTTGAGACTTCACTCATTCCGGTAAAAACAGCTATTTCAAGTAAGGGGATCTTAATCATTGATGCATTTGTGAAAATGAAGTATCGTCCGGGAGTTATGTATGGAACCTGTGTGTACCAGGAAGAGGCAGAGTTTAAAGCTCTATCATAGTTGAAGGCTGTAAAAGTAGAAGCCAAATACAGGTTATTAAAGGTGAAGGGAAACGATAGCGACAGTGCTAAGGTACTGTCGTTGTTGTATCCTGCGGAATCTTTTGCCGAGTATAAGAAAGAAACCGATGGATGAAACCCCGGACCCGGGGGTTGAGACCAGCTTATAAAGGCTGCATTTTTCATAGACGAGGAACTAATGCCCGGAAGGACAGGTATAATAGTCCCCTTACTCAAGGTGTTTTTTTGTAATGCAGTGTTCTGCACAGTGAAGTCGGGATTTTTGGCAAAAGAGACAATTCCCTGAAAACTTACTGTCCCAAAGAGCCATGAAATATTCTGAACCTCTGTACTTTTTATATACCAGTTATTCAGTTTTGTTAGTTCCCTGGTATGAGACGTAAAAACAGAGGCAGCAAGGTTTTTATACGTGCTTGAAAATCCTGTTCTATAAACGGTTCCGTTTTCAACTACAATTTTAATAGAACTTTCACTTTCCAGGGCAGGAAGAAGAAGCTGAGCAAGTACGATTAAAAATAAAAAAGATAGTATATGTTTCATATACTATCTTTATAGAACTCAATATATCAGTTTTTAACGCTGAATAAAAAGTTTTTGTTCTTTTTTTAGTTTTTTGGTGCAGACGAATTAGTTATGTATGTTTTAGCAGTGCTTAAACTGTCAACAAGAGCAACACGAGTCTGCCAGTATTCAGCTTCGCTTTTTGTTGAATACGGTCCAACCCTGACACGATAGTACATGACACCGTTTGCATCTGTAAAAGTAAAGATTTCACTGTTAATTTTTTGATCTGACAATTCTGTTCGAAGTTCTTCGGCATTCTTTTTACTTGTAAAAGAGGCTGCCTGAATCCAGTACTTATCGCTTATAGCCTGAGCTGCGGAACTTGTTTTAACATTTCCAGCAGAAGCTGTTGATGCTTTTACCGGAGCAGCTGAAGGTGTTTTTATTTTTGCCGTTGCTGCGGAATCCGTTTTAGGAAGCTGCTGCGTAGAAGGAGAGACTGTGTTTTTTACAACCCCTGTCTGCACGGGTGCAGATGTCCGGGAATTATTAGTCACTTGAGTCTGGAGTCCGGTGCCGCTTACTTTTGTTATGTCATTGAGGTCAATGGCTGTTGTCTGAGCAGATATTACTGTTGTCTGTCCGCTGTACACATTAAGGGATTGCACAGAATTAGGAATAGGCTCAGTTCCAGTCTGCTGTTCAGTATCAAGAGGCGTAGTTCCTGGATTCGGCTTGGATGAATCGGTGACAGGCAGTGTGTTAAGACCCTGACTTTGCTGAGACTGCAGGGGTTCAAGTTTGAGCGGCTGTTGTGAAACCCATGTAGAATCCAGATTTTGAATTGATGTCATCGAAGCATCGGGGTTACGTGAAGGAGAATACAAAAGAAGAGCTGCTCCCACTACTACGAGTAAAAAGGCGCCTACAGCACCGACTATCCATAAAACTCTATTTTGTTCCATCGTTGTATCCTTGCGAACAAAGGTAACCCTGAAGTATATTCAGGATTTTTTTCTTCAGTGAATTTCGGGAACTAAAGTTCCTTACTATATACATATCGGCATTCAGTGAGCGATATTTAGCAAAGATATTCTTTTGTGCATAAAATCTTTTAAATATTTGCAAAATAGGCAGGGAATCCCGCTGTAAAACTCTAAAAAATCTAGTTATTGCGGGTGCAGTGATGTAGAGTATGAAGGAACACCTCTTTATTACCGGTGTTTTATAAAGAACCGTTGCATTTACTACAATAGATTTTTCCGGATTTTCGTCAATATATTCATTAATAATTCTGTCAACTTCGGGATGAATTATTAATTCCTGTCTTGTTAAGAGCTCAGGACTGGAAAAAACAAGGCTTCCAAGGCTCCTTCGGTTTATAGAACCGTCAGGCAGCACAAGGCTGATTTTTTTTTGACCGGCAGCTGAGGAAAATGCTTCGAGGATGTCGTTTTTTTTATTCTCGATAGCCTTATGAACCAGTGTGTCGGCGTCAATGCACAGAAATCCTTCCTTCTCAAGAATGTCGGAGACTGCATTTTTCCCTGAGGCCATAGGTCCTGTGAGTGCTATTATGAGTCTTTTACTGCCGGCAAGCATTAATGAAAATCTCCCCAGCGTTTGCCGGACTCAACTGATACTTTCAGGGGTACAGAAAGG
>JAKJFV010000089.1 GCA_022704725.1 Spirochaetota bacterium | reverse complement strand
AACATGCTTACCCCTTGCTAAACTTTTGATTAAAGCTTTTCGATCTTTATTGCTGCGCAATGGTGGATTTACCAATTCAGAACCTAATCCCGGCATTTCATAACTTAAACAGGCATGATGAGGCGTTATTTCATAACTCACCTGTCCTTTCCGGCCTTCTTTTTTCTGAGCATTACGAATATATCTTAACGATTTCTTTGTACTGCAGTGTGCTATATGAATATTGCAGTTTGATTTAAGAGCTTTCTCCAAATTCCTTTTTGTTGATTCGTCCTCTGCAGCTGCAAGGATTTTTTCAGCTTCTATAAAGTTCCCTTCATCTCTCTTTTTTTTTGCAAACGGTACATATTCGTTTTTCTCACAATGACAGGAGACAATGATGCCCTTTGATGAGCAAATTTTCATTGCTTCTTCCATAATTTCATCCGATTCCACATCTTTACCGTCTTCTGTTATAACGGGCACCAAATCACCAGTCAGATACTGTAGATGTTCTATAGTACGACCGTCAAAACGGCTCGTTACACTTACCGTCTGATACACCTTTGCAGTACCATAGGATTCTGCAGTATTAACAATTGATACAGCCTCTTCCAAAGTTGACACAACAGGATTCGTATTTGGCATTAAAACTACGGCTGTATACCCACCCGCTGCGGCCGCCCGCAGACCGGTTTCAAGATCCTCTTTTTCACTTTGACCCGGATAGCGGAAGTGAGCGTGCATATCAATAAAAGAGGGCAGCAAAGCCTTACCTTCAGCATTTATTTGAATATCACAGGAAGATACATCAGAATTTACCGCTTTAATCAGTTCAGAATTTTTACCATCGCAAAAAAATATCTTTTCAATCTTTCCATTATTCAGTATTACACTACCACGGGTATCAGTATTTTCATCAATAAGACGTGCATTAAAAATAAATGTTTTCATTACATTACTTCGCCAATTCCAGCCCTGTAAAGTTCATCACAGTACTCGCAGCAGTACTCTGCTCTGCGTTTATCAACTAGTTTAAACACATGCGGAATATATTTTTCCGTACTCGTTATACAGCGCGGATTTTTACAGCTGATAACATTTTCTACCCGCTCAGGGAGCGTTAAATTAATTTTTTTTGTAATTCTTTCTTCAACAACCACGTTTATAGTTATATTCGGATCTATAAAACCAAGAACGGAATAATCAATATTTATAATACTGTCAATTTTGATTATATCCTTGCGTCCATGTGTTTTTGAGGGCACATTCATAATGAGGGCAACACAATAATCGGCCTTATCCAAACCAAGCCACGCAAATATGCGGGGACCGGAACCTGCACGTATATGATCAATTACTATTCCATTTTTTATTGTATCTACATTGAGCACATTAAGCCTCCTATATAGCGCCGGTTAGTTTCGCAATTAAAGCCATACGTGCATACATACCGAACTTTACCTGTTTGAAATACGCAGCTCTCGGATCATCGTCAACCTCAGGAGCAATTTCATTAACACGCGGCAATGGATGCAGAACAATTAATGACTTTTTAGCAAGCTTCATTTTCTCATTATCAAGAATATAACTGTCTTTGAGCCTGATATAGTCCTGCTCGTTAAAGAACCGTTCCTTTTGAACCCTGGTCATATATAAAACATCCAGGTCCCCTATAACATCTTCCAGTCTTTCTTCTGTACTATACTCAATGCCCGATCTTTTAAAGACCTGACTTGTTATGTATTCGGGAATTTGAAGCTCTGAAGGACTTATAAGAATAAATTTAACACGCTGATACCTGCTCATTGCCTTTGCAAGACTATGTACTGTACGGCCGAATTTTAAATCGCCGCATAACCCTATAGTTAAATCATTAAATCCGCCTTTTATAGACCTTATAGTCAGCAAATCTGTTAATGTCTGTGTCGGATGCTGATGTCCTCCGTCTCCTGCATTTATAATAGGAATGTCTGAATATTTTGAAGCAAGCAGGGCCGCACCTTCCTTGGGATTTCTCATTGCAATAACATCTGTATAAGAGGCAACTGTACGTATTGTATCAGATAAGCTCTCACCTTTTGTTGTAGAACTTCCTGCTGCATCTGCAAAACCAAGATAAGATCCGCCAAGACGAAGCATCGCCGCTTCAAAAGAAAGACGGGTTCTTGTGCTGGGCTCAAAAAAAAGCGTAGCAAGAATCTTTCCCCGGCAAACATCTGCAAATGCAGCCGGATCAACAAGAATCTGCTCCGCTAAAGAACAAATTTCATCAATTTCTTTAATACTTAAATCCGCCGGCTCAATCAAATGCCTGCCTTTTAACATCCTTAAACCTCACTATTTTTTCGAAATTCCAAATTGGCGCATTATAACACAGATAAATACATGAGTACAAGACTTTTGAAACTCATCAATAATATATTAAAAGGCACCGACTGGAAGTCCCATAACATATACATTGTAATTTTTATGAGCTCTTTTCAAACGCATAGAAGCAATCTGCAGAGAAATAATACCGGCAACGAAAATAATTGAACCGCTTAGAGCACCATACATTTGAATTTCCTTAAAATCATCAGATTTTTCTGTTAAAAGCGTAATCAGACTGAAAAATGCAGTTCCGGAAACAATTGATAATCCTGATACAGACATTATTTGACCTGAGCTCCGGGCGCTCTTATAAAAGAAAATTTCAGATTCATTTTCCGGACACAGCAAAAAAAAATCAAGCGCTTCATCTGTCGAAAGAGTCCTGTCATTTTGAACAAACTGATATTGATTCTCTACGTTTTTCTCAAAAAAAACAATTTTTGAAGCATCAAATTCCTGTGAAGCAAGAGTACAAGCCATACATAAAGCAATAAAATAACACAGTTTTTGTTTCATATAAGCTCCGTTTTTTATACTACAATCAATATAAGGCACTGTCAACATTTCTCTCCTCATTACATCCTTGTTTTTTCGATTACATATTGATATACTTTTACCTATTATGGAAAGAAAAATACGCCTGCGTAATGAAGTACCCGTACATGACACATGGGATTTGACAAGTTTATACAAAACTTCAGATGAATGGGAAAAAGACATAATCAGAATTACAGAAATAAGCAAAACATTGGAACAATACAAAGGGAAGCTTACTAACAGCCCGGAACAAATGCTGTCAGCATTACAAGAATATAGTTTACTACAGGAAGTATCAGAAAAAGCAGGATCCTACGCGTTTCTCCTTACTGCAACCGATGCGGCAAACTCTGAATATCAGGATAAGCAGGGCCGCTATATGATGGCTGCTTCGTCCGCAGAAGAAAGAACCAGTTTCTTTATACCTGAAATTCAATCGTTAAGCGATCAGGAATTTCTTAACCGCATGAAAAAACCGGAATACAGCGAATTTTCAGTATTCCTTTCAAAGCTTTTTAGACTTAAGCCGTATATTTTGTCGGAAAAGGAAGAAAGACTTTTTGCGCTTCAAATTGAATCCAGCCAGACTGCAAAAAAAGCCTTTTCGATGCTGACCAATGTAGATATTGATTACGGTTTTGTTACAACAGACAAAGGAGAGGAACCATTAAGTCAGACAACCTGGTCTGTGTTCATGGAAAGTCCGGACCGTAATATCAGAAAGGAAGCGTATACCAAGTTTTATACTTCATTTAATTCACATAAAAATACCATAGCCGCTCTTTATTCAGGAAGCGTCAATTTAGACATTTATCAGGCAAGAGCACGGGGATACAAGTCATCTATAGAGGCGGCACTCTATCCCGACAAAGTTTCGATAGATGTGTATGACAATTTAATTCAAACAATAAGAAATAATCTTGCACCACTTCATAAGTATTATTCTTTACGAAAAAAAGTATTAAAAACAGAGGATTTACGCCATTATGATGTGTATGTTCCACTGGTGCAATCAGTAAAAAAAATAACACCGTATAACGAAGCAGTTGAACTATTAAGACAATCGCTCGCCCCTTTAGGACAAGAATATACCGATGCTCTATGCTCAGGACTAGTATCCGGATGGGTCGATAAATACGAAAACAAGGGAAAAAGAAGCGGTGCATTTTCTGCAGGCGCATATACCGGATACCCCTATATTTTAATGAATTATAAAGAAGATGTATTGAGAGATGTGTTCACTCTTGCCCATGAGGGCGGTCACTCAATGCATTCCTACTATTCTGCAAAGTCAAATCCGTTTATTCAGTATAGTTATACAATATTTGAAGCCGAAGTTGCTTCAACGTTTAATGAAGATTTACTTTTTCATCATTTATTTGAGAATTCTGCCGATAATAAAATGAAAGCTTATTTATTATGCAGCAGGGCGTCAGATATACTTGCAACGTTATACCGTCAGACCATGTTCGCAGAATATGAAAAAAGAACGCATGAACTTGTAGAATCGGGTGTTCCGCTTTCTGTAGAAGTGCTTCGTGATGAATACAAAAAGCTTTTAACAGCTTATTTTGGTCCTGAAATGATTTTTGAAGACGAGAGCGATCTTGAAGGCTTAAGGATTCCGCATTTTTATAATGCATTCTATGTGTATAAATATGCAACTGGAATCTCCGCCTCTCTTGCCCTGTCGAAAAGAGTCAGAGAAGGTTCTAAAGCAGAACGGGAAGATTATTTTAGGTTTTTATCTTCCGGAGGTTCACGTTATCCTATGGAATCGCTGCAGCTTGCAGGGGTAAACATGGAAACGGAAGAGCCTATTATTTCTGCAGTAAAAACTTTTTCAAATATTGTTGATGAGCTTGAAAAAATTCTTTAAGCGGGTCACAATTTAAGGTATTGGAAAAAATTGATTTTTTAGTGCTAAGTCTTTTTTTTCTCATATAAAGTATGCTATACTTAAAAATACTAATTGGAGTAGTGTTGAAATGATATCTGTAACTGATTTTGTGTCGCTTCCAAAAGTTGATGCACACAACCACTTAAACTTAGGCATGCGTTATGCCTCTTATGTACCATGGGCCGGCTTCTATATACCGGACTTTCCGCGCAAAATGAGCGGACTCGAGGAAATGCACGATGTTATTGGTATGTATACGAGAACCAGAACAAGAACAGCAAAAGATGCTCAAGATTTAATAACACTTTCAATACAAGATGCAATAGCTGACGGAGTAACTATCCTGGAAGGCAGCATAGATATTAGTTTTGTACACCATTGCAACAACAATATTGACACCTTTCTTACCATGATTGAAAAAATTCTTTCCAAATTTTCCAATTCAATAACATTCCTGCCGGAATTAGGAATGGGAAAAACTTTTGATAAATTAAAAATAAAAAAGTGGGCTCCTGCCTGCATGGAAAGCGGTCTTTTTAAAAGCATAGATCTCTACGGACCGGAAGTTATGGAAGGCATAGATGAATTTAAAGATATTTTTGATGCAGCATCCAGATTAAACATCAAAAAGAAAGCTCATGTCGGAGAATTTTCAGATGCAAAATCCGTGCGTGATTTTATAGAATATTTTGATCTTGATGAAGTACAGCATGGAATTGGAGCTGCACAGGATGAAAAAGTAATTGAATTCATAAAGCAGCGGAACGTCCGCCTGAACATCACACCTGCAAGCAATGTTATGCTTTCGGCAGTTCCATCACTTGAAGAGCATCCAATAAAAAAACTGGTACAATCAGGTGTTAAGGTTTCAATTGCCACTGACGACTTGCTGTTTTTTAACCGCTCCGTAAGCGAGCAGTGTGCAGATTTAGTAAATGCCGGTTTATTTACAAAACAGGAAGTCATTACCTTACTTGCAAATTCGGTAAACGACTACAAAAAATAATTATTTTAAGTACATCATTAACAGCATAACATCAGAAGATCTTATTCCGGAAATTCTTCCAGCCTGACCGAGAGTAAGAGGCCGTATTTTTTCCAGTTTCTGTCTTGATTCATTCGATAATCCGGAAATTTTTGAGTAATCAAAATTTTCACCTATTTGATAATTTTCCATCTTTTTCAATTTTTCAACTCTTTTTTCCTGTTTATTAATATAATGTTCATATTTATAATCAATTTGCGCAGCTTCCCAAAGAACAGCATCAAAGCCAGGATTCTCAGCATGAGGTTTTTTCTTTAAAAGCTCTAAGATTTCCTGCTTTACTGCAATACCGCGGCAGACAGATTCGTACTGTTCCTTTGTTTTTAGCCCTGCTTTATAGCCTTTTTCACAAAGCCGTTCATTTGCAGTATCATGCCTTAGATTCATTCTATACTCTGCACGCGCGGTAAACATTCTATAGGGTTCTTTTGTTCCAAGAGTAACAAGATCGTCAATTAAAACTCCAATATAAGCCTCACTTCTGCTTAACGTTAATGGATCGTAGTTAAAGGAAGAATCGTTTATCGATTTAGAACGCAAGGCTGCATTAATACCGGCAACTAAACCTTGACCTGCTGCCTCTTCATACCCGGAGGTTCCATTTATTTGTCCTGCCGAAAATAAACCGCTTACCAGTTTTGTCTCAAGAGAAGGATAAAGCTGCGTGGGATCAATATAATCGTACTCTACTGCATACCCGGGGCGGGTAACAACTGCATTTTCAAAACCGGGCAGGGTGCGGAGAAAGGCATCCTGAACATCTTCGGGAAGCGAGGATGAAAAACCGTTTAAGTAAATTTCGTCGGTTTCCAAACTCTCAGGCTCAATAAATAATTGATGCCGTTCCC
>JAKJFV010000088.1 GCA_022704725.1 Spirochaetota bacterium | reverse complement strand
AACCGCAAAGTCCAAGAATCTCATTAACATGTTCTTTACGGGCAAGAAAACCGACACGGTCGCCGGCCTGTAAAATAGTACTGCCTGTAGGCATAAAAGCTTTATCATCCTGCTCTACATAGGCTGCCAAAAACGAATTTTCAGTAAGCGTTCTAATATTCTGAACATATATGCCGTCCAGTTTACTGCCCTTTTCTATGGTAACGCTCGTTACTTCAAAATCGCTGCCTTCAAATTCAATAATATCTGATACAGCACCGTGATCTACCGCGCTTACTATTGCCTCAGCTGCCTCAATATCGGGGTGGACCATGTAGTTAATACCGTAGAGGGGCCGCCCGTTTTGAAAATCTATATGCTCAACATCTTTGTAATATTCATAATTACGCACACGCGCAATTTTAATACAATCGGGGTACACAGAGTCGGCAAGCGAACAGGTTATCATGTTAAGCTCGTCGGACTCTGTGAGTGCAACAAGGGCATCAGCTTTGGCAATGCCTGCTTCCTCAAGTGTTATAAGACTATTGCCGTTAGCCTGGACTACCATACAATCGAGCCGGTTTGATGCATGGCGGACAGTTTCCTCATCCTTATCTATAAGAACAACATCATAGCGTTCAGAAACAAGACGTTTTGCAAGCTGTACACCGCTGAATCCGGCACCGATTATTATTACCTTCATTCCGTTTTATCAACTTCCTCAATTAACTTTGGTTTTTTGCGGAATGCTGTTTCTTTAACTGCAATTACCGCAGTGCATAGTATAACAGAAGCAGCAGCTTCCAGTAAAGCCTGCGGAAGAAGGATGATCATAAAGGCAATATATCCGTTCCCGCCTGCCAGCTCTAAAATATCCTTAGCATAAACAAGATATAAAGAGCCAATAACAAAAACAGTATTTGCCATAGAACCGAAAAAGGCTGCAATTCCTGCAAAAACAGTCTTTAGCGCCGGCTGATTTTTCTTATTAAAGTTTTGTAAACCCTTATAAACAAGAAAGGTAATAACTGCAATAAGAATACGGGGTATAACTGATACAAGGGGATTCACAAAAAACGGATCCAGCACGCCTGTCGGATTCATAGCAGCCTGAATAAGGGATGACACACCAAAAATGGCGCCGACACCTAAACCGACAGCAAGTCCTTCCATAAGAACGGCAATAATTACCGGAATTTGCAGAATAGTAATAGCTGCTCCGGATACAAAAGGAATTAAGCCTAAATGGGTTACGCTTAATACAACAGTCAAAGCGCCAAGCGCTCCAGTTACCGCCAGTTTGCGGATTAATACTTTGTTAGTTATAGTTTTCATGTAAATTAGTTTATTATAAAACTATAAAACTCGTCAAGAGAATGACATTACAAGTTATTTTGTAAAGATTGAATTCGGTATCCGTTTCCACGAGTCAATACTCTCAGCCCGGGCGGCGGTTTTTCTTCATCCAGGAAGCGGCAAAATCCACAAAATCTTTTTGATTAATCAAACGGCACAAAGCCTTGCCGGCATAACCTTTTTTCACCTTACCGCATGCCTCATATTCATAGCCGATTAGAGGAAAATCTTCAGATATATATGCAATGTCGGAAGCTTCTTTCCACACCCGTTTTCCATTCTCCATACAGGGATACCCTTCTTGAATAATCTTTTTTCCCGGATACTCCGCCTTGTATTCGGCAAGGTGAAGCGAGGTATTTTTTTCGTGAGCAACACCAATAAGAAGAATGTATCCGCCGAGCTCATAAACCCTGCCTAAGGGACTTTGTTCATTTTGTGAAAAATCAAGTTTATTGTCCTGAATTATGTAATCCTTATGTTTTCCCCAGGCGCAAAAAGAAGAAGACGGGTGACTGCTTCTAACAACGCCATTCTGCTTCCGGAAGGTTTCTGCAATTTTACCCATAGACGTTGTCGGCGTCAGATCCCTATAAAAAAGAGGCATTTCACTGCGGATGCGCTCAATCCAGGCTGAGGGAACCGGGGGATTTTCCCAATGAGCAGGATCAGAAATATCATAGGAATGAGAAGGCATAACAAGAGTTCCGCCTGTACCTAAAACTTCTTCGAGCGCAAGAATAACACTCACAGCTCCGCCGCAAACCCAGCCGAAGGAGCGGAGAGAAGCATGTACAATAACCGTCATGTCTTTTGAAAGTCCAAGCCTTTTAAAATCGCCTGCCAGGCTGGAGATCGTAGCAATTTCGTCGCCTACAGCTTCAAGTACGGCCATTAAATATTTCCTTTATGCTTATTTAGTATCTCCGAAGCAAATTCCGGGTACAAAGTTCTAACACAATCGGGACACACTGTGTGAGAAAAGTTCTTTCCTAAAAGCCTGATTGTTTCTTCGTTTAATAATTCCCAGCATCCGTTTTCGGTGTAAAGCCTGTGGCAGTTTGCACACAAAACAACAACAGAACGCTTTTCAACAGAATTAGAAATAAACGACAAAATATTTAGAACACTCTCTCTGCTGTGTTCCATACCGGCATTTAGAACGAGTCCTTTAATTAGACCGGGTTTTCCGGATTCATTTCTAGACATAACGTACCCGCGGTCAATAAACCAGTGGTACGAACCGTCTGCCGCCCGAATTCTGTAATCAGTCTGATACAGATCTACTCCCTTATACAGGACATCCATCATGGCGTTCATTGTACGATCATAATCATCAGGATGAAGAAGGTCAGTAAACCGCTCATACCCGCAGCCGGCAAAATCTTCCATCGAATACCCTAAAACAGTGACTTTTACCGCATTAAAACGAACAATATTATGAGGAACATCCCATTCCCACCAGGGAAGAACAGAGGATTCCATGATCTTTTCAATTTCTAAATTATCCATACACTATAGTACCACAGGTTAATGGAGAACGCACCTTTTTTCGAAAAATGAAAGTATCAATCTAATAATATCAGATATACCTGATATATATCACTTTTTTATTGATTATTACAGTCTCTGATGCTATAATTAACAGTATAACAGCGATAGCAAGTGAGGTAACACATGAATAGTACGATAGTGATCACAGGGGATGACAAGGGTCTGCACATTAATAAAAACATTTACGGCCACTTTTCTGAACATCTGGGCCGGTGCATATACGGGGGAATCTGGACAGGAAAAGATTCAAAAATCCCCAATGTTGAAGGATACCGCCAGGACGTTCTAGAGGCTTTACAGAGAATTAAGGTTCCGGTCCTCCGATGGCCGGGCGGATGCTTTGCCGATGAATACCACTGGAAAGACGGCATCGGTCCGTATGAAAAGCGTCCTTCTATGATTAACACACACTGGGGCGGAGTTGTAGAAAACAACCACTTCGGCACTCACGAGTTTATGCGGTATTGTGAACTGCTCGGTGCAGAGCCCTATATTAACGGCAACGTGGGATCGGGAACAGTACGCGAAATGTCCGAGTGGGTTGAATACATGACCTTTGACGGCGACTCCCCCATGAGCAGAGAACGAAAAACAAACGGAAGGGACAAACCCTGGAAAGTTAAGTACTTCGGCGTAGGAAACGAAAACTGGGGATGCGGCGGAAACATGAGACCCGAATACTATGCCGATGTATATAGGCAGTATCAGACATATGTACGAAGTTACGGCGAAAACAAAGTCTTCAAAATTGCCTGCGGTACAAGCGGCCACGACATGTACTGGACAGAAGTGCTCATGAAGCAGGCAGGTAAATTCTTTAACGGTCTTTCTATGCACAATTACACCTGGTTCTCCGAAGACGGAACCTGGGACAATAAACTGCAGGCTACCGGTCTTACCGAACGAACCTGGGCCATCATTCTTACCAAAGCAGTCGAAATGGACAGACTAATTACTGCACACAGCACAATAATGGATATGTATGATCCTGAGAAAAAAGTTGAGATGATTGTAGACGAATGGGGAACCTGGTTTAAAACAGAGCCGGGAACAAATCCGGGCTTTTTGTATCAGCAGAATACTATTTGCGATGCTTTAGTTGCGGCCCTGCACTTTCACATCTTCCACAAACATGCAGACCGCGTAAAAATGGCAAACATAGCCCAGACAGTAAACGTTCTTCAGGCGGTAATCCTAACCGAAGGCGATAAGATGGTTAAAACACCAACCTATCATGTGTTTGAAATGTTTACACCGCATCAGGATGCTCAGGCGCTTTCTATCAATGTCGAAACCGGTAATTGGACAACAGACGGATACACCCTTCCTTCTGTAGACGCCTCTGCTTCAAAAGATAAGAATGGAACTATTCATATTAGTCTTGTAAACCTTCATCCGTCAGAACAGCAGAAAATTACTATTGATGTTAGAGGACTGGCTGTAAAAGGTTTCGGCGTAAAGGGTAAGATTCTTGCAGGAAACTCGCTCGATCAGCACAATACCTTTGACAATCCTGAAAACCTTGTACCGCAGAATTTTACCGGCATAAGCAGTGAAGGAACAAAGATTTCTGTAACACTTCCTGCTCGCTCTGTTTCAATGCTCGAAGTAAAGTGATTGAAGTAGAAACAGGAGCCGGCTGTAAGGCCTGCTCTATTGCACCTCTTGATGATGAACTTGTCCGCTCTCTTGCGTATCAGATGGATCTTATGCCCTCTGAACAGGTTTCCAGGGAGGAATATGAGCGCCGGATTAGTTTGTGTGCACAATGTTCTTCTTTTATGCCGCGCTATACGTGCCTTATGAACGGTGCCATTGTACACATCCTCGCCCTTAAGAAGAAGAATTGCTGTCCTCATCCTGATAAAAAGTGGTAAATAAGGGGAGAGAAACCAACTTTTGCGACGCGTAGTTTCCTCTCCCCTTACACCCCTCACCTCCTTGCGACGCTTTAAAGATACCGAAATTGACTATTAGTTAAGATTGTGTGTTATTAGTATTAAAAAATTCCCAGATTTCACAGATGAGGCGCGAGACATGAGGCGCAAGCCAGTGCCGTACGCCCCTTCGGGTCGTTAATGCAAGGAATTTATTAAACTGGTTTTTTCTCGTTCATACTTCACTGCGAAAAAACTGATTATCCTTGGCAATCATCAAGAGGTAGAGCTGAGGGAGCAGGAAAAAAACCGCGAATGGACACGAATAAACGCTAATAAGAGTTTAGGTTTCTCATTAGTATTTTATTCCAATTAACTTTTTCACTATTTTCCAAGAAAAACGCAGAAAACTCCCCTATGCCGGCTATAAATAAGGTAAGGGAGTCATCCGTGACGCTGTTTTTATCCATAAGAAAGGAGTTATTATGCAGTCAATACCATTACTTGACCCGCGGAGGGATGCTGTATTCAAGACAATTTTCAGTAAAGAAACTAAAGAGTCATCAACCGCACGCAATTCAATTATTTCTGCTTTCATCGGCAGAAAAATTCAAAGCTCAACAGTCCTTAACCCGGAATTAACTATCGAAGATGTTAGAGATAAAGCCGCAAGGCTCGATATACTTTGTGTTCTCGAGGACGGAACACAGGTAAATCTCGAAATGCAGATGTGTAATACTTCTGATAGTATAGAGGATCGCTTATGCTACTATTGTTCACAGCTCTACACAGGGCAGGAGTTACGCGGGTTATCATATAGTACACTTAAACCTGTGTATATAATACTTATCAGTAATCAAACGATTTTTGAGAAGGTTGATAAATATGTTTCTCTTATTCAATACCGTTTTGAAGACGGTACCAGCTTCAGCAATAAGCTGAACATCTTTACCCTTGAGTTGTCAAAAATAGATGAACCAGCTACAATTACTAAGGAATTGGATCCAGTACAGCGTTGGGGTTTGTTTTTCACCAGTGCAGTAAATCAGGAGAAAAAGAAATTACTGGATGATCTTGTAGAAACAGATGAGGGTATTCTTATGGCAGAGAAACTATTATATGAAGTGACTCAAGACGACTATGAGAGAGCTCGAATATTTTCCCGCGAAAAAATCCTAAACGATTATTATGCAGGTCTTGCTTCTGCTGAACAAAAAGGGATAGAAGAAGGCATAGAGCAAGGTCTCTTACAGACAGCCAAAACTATGAAAGAAAAAGGGTTTCCCATTGAGGAAATTTGCAGCATCACAGGTTTTCCCGCAGATAAAATTGGCTCCCTTTAGAAATGATGAAACACAAAGACGCTAAGAAAAAAACATGCAGATTTCACAGATTAAAAAGAAAAACTAAGGCAATATAAAAAATAAGCTAAAGTACTAGGATAAAGTCATCTATGTGAATCTATGTATCCCCTTTCTCTTCCTTTCCTGTATCTTCTTCATCTGCGCTATCCGCGTCATCTGCGGATAAATTCTACATTCTCTGTAATCCAATCTCGACAGTCACCGGCTTTAAGGCTTCTATAGTGTTTGTAATAAGTTCTGTTAGTTCAAGGCCCAGCATTTCCGCTCCGCGCGATATAACAGAGCGGTCAATTTTTGCAGCAAAGGCCGGAGTTTTAAATTTCTTTAATACAGACTTTGCCTCCAGATCATCGAGACTCTTTGAGGGACGCATGACGGCAACAGCATAAATAAACCCGGTAAGTTCATCAACTGCGTATAAGACCTTTTCCATTATGTGAACAGGTTCAACATCGCTGCAGATTCCATACCCGTGACTTACCACTGCATGTATAAAATCAGCCGAATATCCGGCTTCACCCAGAATTGCCGAACTATGAACGAGATGTTCATTAGGATGCT
>JAKJFV010000087.1:3826-6712 GCA_022704725.1 Spirochaetota bacterium | reverse complement strand
GCAAAGAGAGGTATTGAGTCGGCAGAACTGTCGCTTGCGCTGCAGTTGAGAATTATCGAAATACAGAGACTTGAATAAGTTATTTTTTCCTGCTGAATACGCGGTAATTTATCCACGGAAAGAGGGTGTGTTCCCGTTCCATGTTGGTAAGCCACTCAGTGCTGATGCTGTTTGAACCAAGCGATTCAAAAACTGTTGCAAAAGCGTTTACACTTTGAGAAAATCTTTCAGATGCATATCTTTTGCTGCTAAATTCAGCGCCCTCGCCTTAAGCCCCGTATCATCAGAAAAACGTTCCGCCAGGTCAATCATGCGTTCTGTTGATTTTCGAATATATTTCATCATCCAGTCATTTGAGCTGTCCAGAAGATCCTCTCCGTAGCCCGTCCCTGAGGCGGCGCTGTGAAAGGGCTCTACCTTTTGAAGGGTAAACTGGGATTTAGCTAAATCTGTGCAGTGTTCTATGATAATATCTTCACGGTCTGCCGCCTGACGGAAAAGAGATTCAAGCCAGTCAATTCCTTCGTACCAAACCTGGCCGAATATAGATGCATCCATAGCGCACACAAGAGACAATTCTTCCGCTTCTATCATCCGGGAGGCCTTAGTCAGTTTTTCGCTTTTTTTATCTAAAAAGGATTTAGCATCCTGTTGAACGCATTCTTTTGCTTTATCAAAATTATACAAGGCGTTGTTTTTCTGGTCTTCTGAACGTGCCCAGTACTTAAACCCTGTTGAAACCCTCGACCGCGATTCCCCTAGAAAGCCGGATAAAAGCTCCATATCAGAATCGAAACCAATATCTCTATCCTGATTCCTGTAGGATGGATTCCACATATATCCCAAGGGGCCAGTAATGTCTGCAGGTGTCTCGCTGTCCCGTGCAAAAAAGGCAAATGAATTAGCTGTTCTTACCGGCGTAAAAATTCCGTTTTGGGGCAGGGGTGTAGAAAACAAAATACCGTGAGTGTCAAGGATGGAATAGTTAATACCATAGGATCGTAAAATTGTTTCTATTCCCTTTGTATAGCCCAGATCAGGAAGCCAGAATCCTTCAGGAACAACATCAAAAAAGGTTTTATGCGACTGCAGCCCTGTTTCCACTTGTGCGCAGATTGATTCATTCATATCGATGTAGTGTGGTAAAAAACAGTTTGTTGCGCAGGTAGCAAAAAGTTCCACGCTGCCTCTTTTTGCATAATAATCGAATTTTGAAAGAATATCCTGATTAAATGTTTCTACAAAGTCTCTTTTATCGCGTTTGCAGTTTTTTAAATAGGTTTTTGCAAGACTGTACTGTTCGCTCCCTTGAGAATACCGTTTTACTTCTGCTTCGCCGAGGATGATTAAACTGTCAAGCCATTCGATGTAGCTTTGCTGAATAACAGGATCAGAAAGAAGCGCACAGAGAGTAGGGCTTATTGTTAAGCCGATTTTGAAAGGAATACCGTCACTTTCAAGATTAGCAAACATATTGAGAAGAGGTAAATATACTTGCGAGATTGAAGAAAACAAAATTTCGTTCTTAGCCTTGTGTTTACCTTCTAAATGACGGAAGTAGCCCTGATGCAGGGTCATGTGCAGAACTAATGATTTTTTTGACATGCAATCCTCTTTCAAAATCTTATAAAAAAGACTGGCGGTGATTATTATAATGAGTCCGTAATAATTCAGGCAAGCCTGAAAGTTCTAAAATTGGACTGAATTTATTTTCTAAAGACGTAGAGCTAATTTCCGGATGCCCGTGCGGAATAGGCATTTTTTTTGTATATGCCAGTACTCTCGGCTCCATTGCACTGAATTCAGCAATTAAATCTATTCTGAATAAACTTTCGTGTGCAGGAAGCAGAATATACTGTTCCCTATTGTCCAGCGACACGGACACTTCAAAAGAATCGCTTGGATTATCCTGCCCTTCGCTGAACAGACTGACGCGCAGGACTAATCCCAAAAAACTTTTTGTTTGGGTTATTTCCTGCAGATCCGTAGTGCGGATATCCCAGTATACAAAGGCCCATACGGGATTTCTCATTAAAGCGCCAATATGGGTTTCGTTGTAAGATTTTGGTAATTCATCGTAATACTTAAAATTGTGTTTATCATCAAGCAGATCGTCTCTGCGGCCTTCGTCTATATCTTCCACAGCTTCAAGAAGCTCGGCAATGATGAATCTTCTATTAAGATTTGGCGGTATTTCAATACCATACTCATCTGCAAGAGTAATGAGATCCGCAGTTGAAAGAGTTTCTAGGTATGATCGTGATACTAAAAAAGTGTCCATAAGCGTCACCATGATGAACAGAAAACGCGCTTGTGTCAATACCTGAAAATACCTGTGCCGCTAAGTTTTTACTATTTTACCTGAAAAAGACAGATCTGCCATATGAGAGGGGTAGTCTATTTCAAGGGTTTTCATTGCCGTTCCAAGAGGAAACTCAATTTTTTTTGCATGGAGCATGAGTCTTGAAATACCCAATGATTTTTTTATTTCTTTATTCAGTTTGAAATTACCATATTTATCATCTGCCGCAATAGGACAATTCCGTTTTGCAAGGTGAATGCGTATTTGATGCATTCTGCCTGTCTCGAGTCTGAGCGTTATAAGCGAAAACTCCTGTTTCTCAAATTCCCCGATTTCCTGTGTTGTCTCATACACTGTTTTTACACAAAAGTGAGTTCTGGCATTTTTTTCCACGCCTTTTTGTTCAACGGTATCTGTAATAAACCCTTGAGCCTCGTTCAGCCGGCCTATGCAGAATGCTTCGTATTCTTTTTTTACCTCTTTAGAACCTATGAGCTTTGTCCATTTTGCAGCGGACGCTGATGATTTTGCTGTAATTAAAATACCGGAAGTGTCTTTATCGAGGCGGTGAACAAGATATATAG
>JAKJFV010000087.1:0-3816 GCA_022704725.1 Spirochaetota bacterium | reverse complement strand
TAGGATACCCCGTCTGTTTGGGTAATAGAGTGTCCACACTATGCTTAATTCCGCTTCCGCCTTGTACTGCAAGACCTGAAGGCTTATTTATTATGAGGATTTCGTCGTTTTCATATATTACAGGCAGCTCAATCATCCGATAAGTATATTGGAGATTTAATTATGTGTAAACAGAAAAAGACTATTATCCTTGCAGTAATCAGTATTCTCATTTTATCATTAAACCTTTATGCAGAGGTTTTTACAAGCGATACATACGGATACTCAATTGATTTTCCGGAAGGCTTTACCATTGCAGATGCTGCAGGAGAAGAAAGTTATTTTTTTGCACATCAATCATTTCCTCTTTCAGCGGTACTGCGGATTTACACCGATGGACGGTACAGCGATGTAAAGACTGCATCAGAGGATTCCTTAAAAAAATTAGGGGCAGTTTCCGATACTAATACCTTTCAATGGAGAAATACACCGTGTGCCTTATCATATTTTACCATGACTATGGATAATACAAAGTATGAGGGATGGGGTTTTTCTTCATCCCTGCCATCCGGCAAAGGAATTCTCTTTTTTATGATGTACACACCGCAGGAAAACTATGCAGTCTATAATAAGTGCATTGTGTCTTCAATTGACAGCATCTGCATAGACCGGGGCAGTTTTTTTGAAAGCGGACCGGTAACATCATTTGCGTATCCCCCGGAGGGTAAAAAAACAGTAGAGCTGTTAGTTGCCGGCCTTACCATTCCAGTTACTGTTGATATTATAGACAGCGAGGCGGGTGAGTTTGTTGTAGAGAGGGAATTTAATGTGCTTACTCTGTATGCCGGAACAGAACTGCAGGAACGTGCCCGTCAAAGATACTATCAGCAAATATATAGAGATGCCTACGGCAGACTTAAAAAAACTTCCTTTGAAATAAGTGCAGTAATCGGATCAAAGGCCTTAGAAACAAATCCTTCATCTCCCGATTATTATACTGCAGCCTCCCTTTTAAACTGGACTCAAAATTTACCCTACGAGCGCAATTTTTCGAAAAGCGATTTTACGCATCCAGTTTCCGCCCTACAGGGAAAAGGCTCCGACTGCGACAGCCGGGCTATGCTGCTTACAATTCTGTACAGACAAATGAATATTGGGGCGGAATTCTTTCTTTCCACTGAGTATAGTCACAGTGTTGTGGGTGTTGATGTTCCGGGAAAGGGAGCTGCAATCGATTATGAGGGGACAATGTACTTATTGGGAGAGACAACTGCTAAGGTGGATTTAGGACTCATGGCTCAGGATATGAGCGATTCGTCCAAATGGTTTGTAATCCCCTTAGCAGAATAAGATTTTACTGTATGAGTAAATTGTAGGCATCGATCGGCGTTGTAACTGATAAAAGCCCGTCTCTAAGATCCTTATTTTTCAGTTTGGTACTAAAAAAGGAAAGGGTTTGAAGGTAGTAGGCATGTTGATTATACGATGCTGCAATCATAAATAAGAGTTTCACAGGTGTATCATCTATTGTTTGAAAATCAATAATATCATGTTTACTTATGCCGACAGACATTACCAGGTCCGTAACGGAAGAAAGTCTAACATGAGGAATTGCAATGCCGCGGCCAATTGCGGTGGACATTAATTCTTCACGTTTCAAAATTTCAACTGATAATTCCTGTGCATTTTTTACCTGGGGAGCTGTGCTTAAGTTGTTAGCAAGTTCCACAAGTGCATCATGTTTTGTCGAGTGGTTTAGGAAAATGATTCTATCCGGCGAAAGAATATTTTTAACCTGGATCTGAGTACCGGACGGTGAGGGGCGTGAGCCGGAAGAAAGTCTGTCATTGACCCATTTTTCAATCTCTGATTTTTTGAATCTCCAGACTGTTCCAATTTTACCTGAGGGTACTTCGCCTTTTTGTGCCCAATCATAAACTGTTCGTTCAGACACTCTCAAATATTTTGCTACTTCTTCAATCGTCAGGATGTCGTCTTCCACAACTTTCTCCTTGGGTTTCTTATAAAAAAAAGAACACTATTTTAGTATTTTTCTTGTAATATTTTGCATTGTTTGCGCTTTTATGTCAAGCCTTGCAGAATAATAAAAGGTAAGAGAATTATATTTCCCGCTGTCTAATTATTTTTCCGACAATTCGTGAAGAGAATCATACGGGAAAAGTTTACCTATTGTGGTCTCAACTCTTTGTTCCCATGATGAGCCGAAGACCACCGGAACCGTTTCCGGGGCAAATTCGGACATAACCTGCCGGCAGGCACCGCATGGGCTTACCGGATAATCTGCCTTCGGGGCAGCAATTGCAATTGCTGTAAATGTCTTGTACCCTTGTGCAACAGCAGTAAAAATTGCAGTTCTTTCTGCGCAGTTTGTTAGACCGTATGATCTGTTTTCTACATTTGTCCCTGTAATAACTGTCCCGTCTGCAAGCAATACAGCAGCACCTACCGGAAATGAAGAGTAGGGCGAGTATGTTTTAGATGAAGCTTCCAATGCGCGTTCATACAAAGTTTTTAAATCCATGTATTCCTCATAATTTCAAAGTCTTGACAACCAATATGCCATATTATACCATGTAATTTATGAAAATAAAAGAAAATGTTCTGCTTTTTGGTTTTGCCGGTTTAGTTTTTTTTATAGCCTACCTGCTGTTTGCCGGTCTCCCGCTCGAAGAGGAAATTCAGTTTATACCAAAATGGACTATCGACATACAAGATAAGTATGTATCTTTTATACATGAAAAGGAAAAAGAGGACCTTACATCTTCTTCCGTATCTGATGCTGCCCTGCCTTTTAAACTTGCACAGTATTTAGGGTATATAACTCCTTCGGGTGATGTGCCCTTTATTTTTACGTTTCCCGAAAGAGCGTCTATTTCCGAGTCGTTTTGGACTTCTTATACTTCAAGTGCCTCCGGTACACCTGTATATTCTGCTTCCAGTGCTTCTTCGTTCACCATAGAAGACAGCGGATTTCCTCATATTGTAGACAATACTGTCTATCTTTTTTACCCCGGGGGAAATTCATTCGGCCGGTATTCAACAGAGGGCAAAAAGCTATGGTCCGCAGACCATTGGAGCCCCATTACATCTTTTGCCTCAAGCAGTGCAGGTACTGCATGCGGGTATGCAGACGGAGATCTGCGATTTTTTAATACAAACGGGGAGCTTGTATTTTCAATGTATCCGGGGGGCAGTTCTTTTGAGGTTATTCTAGGTGTTGATATTTCCAGCGATGGATCCTATATTGCCGCAGTATGCGGTTTGGAAAAACAGCGGTTTGTATTAATTCAGATTAATGGTAAAAATAGTAAGATTGTGTATCATGCTTATTTAGACTCTCAAAAAAGAGAGCAAACCTATGTTCACTTTAATAAGGCCGGAAATCGTGTGTTTTTCAATTACGACGGCGGTTTAGGTGTGGTTGACTGCGGGCAGAATACCATGAAAAAAATACCGGTTAAGGGTAGTGTTTGTTCCATCAGCGAGTTGGAAAGCGGAACATTGAGTTTTGTTCTTTGCCAGGATAAGCAAACTTGGACTGTATTGGCGCTGGAGTCTTTTTCTAATCTTATGGGTTCTTTTTCATTCACTGCTGATAACGCTTTCATGAGTGTTTCCGGTAATGATCTTTTCATCGGAAAGGACTCTAAAATATCAAAAATGGAGATTGTCAAAAAATGAGTAAAGTATATAAGCTGAAAAGACTTGTTATAGTATTGTATTTGTGTTCCGCAGTCTCTCTTTTTGCCTTTGAGTGGCCTCAGGAACTAATGGCTCCTCGTCCTTTTTCGTCGCATTTTGCGCAAAAAAGAGGCA
>JAKJFV010000086.1 GCA_022704725.1 Spirochaetota bacterium | reverse complement strand
CAGAAGCGTCTCAGGTATTAAATTACTTGAAAGCCTCAAAGATGCAAAAAGCTCTATTACTAAATTTCGGCACCCAAAAATTAGAATACAAAAGATTTATCTTATCATCTGTGTAAATCTGCGCAATCCGCGGATACGTTTCTACTTTAACAAACTGCGGCACTCAAAGGCTGTTTCGATGCCGGCGGCTGCGGAGTTTAGATCAAAAGCCGAACTTTTTCTGGAAATTGAGACGCCGTTAATTTTCCCCAGTGAACCGGTGAATGCTGCATCGAAAAGATAGCTGTATTGACTTTGGAATCGGGAGTAGTATGCAAGAGCACAGGTTTTTCCTGTCTGCAGACTGATATTCTGAAGCTCATTGAGCTCACTGAGGTTTGATACCGCCGGAAACTCGAGAATTACGTGTTTGCCCCGGCGCATACATTCTGCAGCGATTGAAGCGTGAGTTACTGTAGGCGTGCAGATATCAATTACATCGAGAGAATCATCATCAAGCATTTCCTTGTAATCCGCATAACAGAATACCGCATACTTTTGCGCTGTTTCCATTGCACTGACATTTGTTCTGCTTGTGATGCCTTTTAAGACTGCTCCGTGAATTTTTGCATAAAGGCCTGCGTGCATTGAACCGGTAAAACCGGAACCGATAATACCTATATTCATATATGCCTCCCCTTAAACCCCTAATAATATCAAGCAAAAAGATTAGTATCGGCGCTCAACGTTTTGCGCCTCATCCTTGCGACGCTTTAAATATCTAGTAACACTGCTATTAATAAAGATATTTCCGGGTGCTCTTTATCGTTGAGGTCGTCTACGGCTTCTCTTATCTGTGTCACCGAAGGTGCCGTGTTCATCTGTGGTAATTACTTCTTACGGTACCAGTACGAATAGGAATACGTGAATCCGAGTTTTTCGTAAAGGTGATACGCCGGCTCGTTGTTTTTCATGACCTGTAAGTATCCTGTGGTGCAGCCTCTTTTGTGTGCCTCATTCATGAGCGTAAGCATGACCTGCCTGCCCAATCCCTTATTGCGTAATTCCTTTTTAACAACAATGTCGTAAAAGCCCGCACATCCGTTCTCGATTGTAGTGTATCCGCAGGCGGCAAATTCAGAATTAACAAAAAAAGAGCAGACAATTGTTTCTACTTGTACTGCTTTTAAAATACGAGTACAGGTTTTTGCATCGCTTTCGTTCATGGTTTGAAGGGCGCACATGGAACGAAGCCAATTATCGGAAAAAGAAGAAGAGAGAACGATGTTAATATCAGTATTGAGGGGAGTGTACTGTAAGGGAAGGCTTAAGATATCTGTTTCATGAATTTTCTCATAGCTTTTTCGTTCTAAAAGATCATCGAGGGAGGTATAGGAGTCGGTGCTTATGACTTTAAAACAGGCTGCCTGCTTATTATCGGCATAGTGCTTTTCTGCATAACGTATAACATCCTCATAATCTTCCCGGCGGGTGTAAAGAGGGTTTGCGGAATTTGAGCGGTTTGAATATGTTTCTGCAAAGCGGATAATGCATCCCTTATAGAGAACAGTTTTTAAAGCAGGAAAAGCATTTAAGCATTTTTCTTCCGTAAGAATCGGATCCATGGGTTACCTCTGTGTCTGTTCAGTCATTACTGCCCAGCGCACGCCGAATTTGTCGATGAGATTGAAGGTTCCGGAGCTGTAGGTTGTGCTGTGAAGGGGAACTAAAATGCTGCTGCCTTCTTTCATTGCGTCGTACATCTTTTGTACTTCTTCTTTTGTGTCGACAGTAATAACAACAAAAAAATTATTACCGTACACAATATCGAAAGTAATGTTGTCCGACATCATGAACCGCTGGCCTGCAATGTTCATTTCTGCGTGGTATACATTGTTTTTCTGTGCATCTGTGAGCGGCTGTGACCAATCGGAAGGATCCGCATCTGAATAATGCATTACAAAGTCCGGTTTTGTGTTGAACGCTTTTTCATAAAATTTGATTGCTTGTGCGCAAGAGCCGTTAAAATTTAATACAGGAGTTGTTTTCATGAGATCCTCAATTATTTCTTTTAAGTTATTTTAAATACCTATTGCTTAATCAAAGCATTAACTTTTTCGAAGTCTTCTTCACTAACATAAACTTTTACACCATAAGGATCGATGTACGATTGAGGCATTCCTGCCTGTTGTTCAGATTTTTGGATATAGGTAATATTGTTTTCTTCAAGCATATTTATTAAATCGAAAGCTTCCTGTCTTGTTTGAAATTTGTCTACTAAAACCATTGTGTTCTCCTTGATTAAAAGTATACTGCGTGAAAGAAATTAGGGCAAGCAGAAAAATAAATTGAAATGGAGCCCTATTTAACAAGATTGATTAGACCAAAACCAATAATTGGAGATCTGTCTTTGTGATACGATCTGCGTGTTACACCGTCTACTTCGTAGATGCCGTCTCCGTCAAGATCTCTGCGGGTAGAATCTATAAAATATATGATATTGTTTTCTTCTTTTTCAAATACAGCAACATGATTAACCGTCGAAGTTTCTGTATCTCCCATGAAAATTACATCTCCGCGAACCGGGTCATCGGTCGGGGTTGAATACTTAAGGTATAAGTCATATGAAGCGGCATCGTAAAAAGGAAGAGAGAATATTGAATCCTCAACTGCATATGTATAACACATAACAACAAGGCCTGAGCAGTCAAGCTGTATAGTTCTTAAAGGATCCTGCCCTCCCCATGCGTATTCTGTGTCGGCTTCCAGATATAAAAGAGCGGTCTGATACGCTTTTTCCCGGACAGCGAGTTCTTCGGTAATTACCTTGTCTGCAGGTATGGGGTGTATAGAACAGGCTGAGAACATGAGAATTCCGGCGAACAAAAAAGGTCCATATTTTTTCATATTTCTCCTGATAATTACAAAGATTTATTGTATTCCCTTCATAAGAGAACGGAACATAATATGCTTAGCTATTGATCGATGGGTAAAGTACTGCAATACGGTAATTTGTCTGTCTTTACCTAAATTGATAACTTCCTTTCCCTTTAGGAACTTTTCTACAACCTGTGCTGTATATTTTTCCAGTGATCGTTTTTGTGCCTGAATGTTTCCCTTTCCGTCTGCAATTCCTGTATTAAAAAACCCCGGAGTCACAACAGAAACACGAACGCTGCTTTTAATTTTTTTTAGTTCATAATTAAGACCTTCTGAAAAATGCAGGACATAGGCTTTGCCTGCTGCATAGGCGCTCAAAAAGGGAGTGGGAAGCCATGCCGATAAACTCGATACGTTCAGTATGCGGCCGCTGTTGTTAGTAATCATATCGTCTAAATACTTTCGTGTTAAGTAGTGGACCGCGCGAACATTGACACAGAGCATGTCCATTTCTTCATTGAGATTACTATCTGACGGATTTCCGCCGCAGGCAAGACCTGCGTTATTTATAAGAATGTCGACCTTACGCTGTTTAGTAAACTCATACAAGGCATTGGCGTCTTCTTCCTTTGAAAGATCTGCGGTAAAAATATCAGTATGGATTGAATAGGTTTGTTCCAATTCTTTTTTAAGATTCTGAAGTTTTGCTGTATTTCTTGCACAAATACAAAGATCATAGCCTCTTTTTGCCAGCTGAACAGCAAATTCCCTTCCAAACCCGCCGCTTGCTCCTGTTATAACTGCATACATGGTAATTCCGCCTATAGTAATTAATTTAACTCTATAAGAATATAACAGTTACGAAGGTAAAAAGATGTACCTGGTTTTTCTTACAGACCGATATTTCCTTATGAGTAATATTCGGCCGGCTTCTGTCAAAAATCTAAGTGTGTTTTTTAATGTAATTAGTGAGCCACGGTTTTTCGTCATCATTACAGTAGGCAAGCCTTGCCATTGAACGGATAAGGAGCCAGTCATTGAACTCTTTATTTGTGAAAGATTTTATTTTTTTATAGTACCTGATATATTTACGGGCAAAATCCTTTCTAAAAAAGACAATAAAAGTACGGAGAAAAAATCCTGCACCTTCCGGCATTGCTCCGTTGACAAGCATAAGGTACGCATTTGCAATATCTGAAACAAAGTATCCTTTCGCAGCTCCGCCCCAGTCAATGAATACAGGTTTACCCGCTTCAGTAATAATAACATTTGCGAGGTTGTAGTCGCCGTGACAAAGATTTTCAGAGGACGGAAGTGAGCGAAGAAGAGCTAATCCGTAATCAATTGTTTGCTGATCAAGATTGGAATGTTCAAGGCACCACGCTAAACTGTCTTTTTCTTTTTTAAAAGAAGACGGTGCGGGGACAGAGTTAATATCAGCATGGAAACGGGCAAACTGATGCGCATACTTTTTTGACTGCAGAGGGTTTTTAAGAACAATAGAGAGGAGGCTTTCTCCCTCAATGTAATCCATCGTGTATCCGGGTTTTCCGTCAAGTTCCAGAGTACCGTAAGTGTCAGGAACCGGTATACCTGCATCATGCAGTATTTTTAAAAGGCCTTCCTCTTCCCGTGCCTTAGCTGCAAACCCCGGTCTTTTAAAAAGTTTAATAACCTTGTTTTCCGGAGACAGGAAAATATCGGCTTCCTGTCCCTCTCCAACTTTTTTCATGTTTTCATACGATGTCATCTGTGCCTCTTTTGTTATAGCAGGTGCTTTAGCGCCTCTGTTTTATTTTGAATGAAATCTGCGTTTTCTTTTGCTCCTGAGACTTTTATACCTGCTTTAAGAACATACCTTCAAAGTCTTTTTCCGAATCTAATGCAATCGCAATTTTGATTAATGATATAAATGAAATTTCGTGTTTTTGCTCAAACCGTTTATATGAAGCGTAGGATATGTCTGCTTTGCTTGCCGTTTCCTCATGGGTCATATTTTTACTCTTTCTAATTTTTCTGAGACGCTGGGATATGTCTTTTGCAATTTGAGGAGCTGTTTTTTGTTTGAGGCCTACCATAATTGCTAATATATTAGCATTATTATACATTATTTGCATGTTATAGCTGATATATTAGCAGTAGATGTGCTGTAATGACGACTTATTTTGAGTTGTCTCATGCAGAAAATACGGGAATACTTTGATTATGTGTATAAAGAAGACAGGAATCGCAAAATCCAATAAAAGTTTTAGATTTCTTTCCTAATATAAAGTTCTATGATACTATTAAGTATTATATTAGTTCTTCAGGAATAAGGCTCATGTCGACAATTTCATTTAAGACATATTGTATTGAAAATTATGCAGAATACTCAAATTTAAAATCTTCTGAGGTGTACGAAATATTTGTTTCTTCAGGATTACTGAATCATATTGAGGAGCAGTATGAAGATCTGCACGGTATGGGAAAAGAATACCTCATGGATTATTTTGACAGCTGGTTAAAAGACTGATATTTGAACATATAAATGATCAAGTCTGTTTTTGCTCAAATAAAGCACTGGCAAAAATAACTTTTGTAGAGAGTTATGCAATAAGGAAAAGTAGAGAATGATAATAGAACCTGAATCTCATCATTTAGTAAAAACAGTTCTCATTCCTCAAATAATTAAGCTGCTGATGGAAAATTATGCTATTAATGAAAATAAGGCATTGCAGATTATGTATACATCACCTACAGGAAGATGTTTGGATGATGACAGTTTAGGTTTATACGGACAAAGCGCCTTATTCTTATACGGGCTCATAGAAGAGGATATTGCATATAGTCCTGAACTAATAAACGGCTCAAATACCCCGGAAAAGAAGGAATTTGAGTAAAGGGCTTGCATATATTGCGAATTCTATGAATAATTTAAACTTATTATTTTTTAAAGAGAGGATTCAATGAACAAATCAGAATTGATCGATGCAATTGCAGAAGACACAAAATTAACTAAGAAAGATACAGAAGCTTTCTTAAAAGCTTTTACCGAGAATGTTTCAAAGGCAATGGTAAAGGGTGAAGACGTTACCTTAATTGGTTTTGGATCTTTTAAAGTAGGAGAAAGAGCAGCAAGAACCGGAAGAAATCCTAAAACAGGTAAAGAAATCAAAATTGCAGCTTCAAAAAATGTACGCTTTAAAGCAGGAACAGCACTTAAAGACCGCGTAAACAAAGGAAAGTAAGAGTCCTTTATTGTAATAAAAAAAAGGTCTGCGGCGCTAAGTGCAGTATTTTATTATTATCTGGGTCATGTCAAGTATTTTGTGTAAACTTTTTTTACCAATTTTACAGATACGGTAGCAATCGCTGTTCATAAAACGCCAACAGCTCGGTCATAACAGAACCCCATTTATACATCTGTGATCGTTGCTTCTTAAAAATATCCCTCTGAGCAAGATACAGCATTTTTATTATTGAGTCATCCGTCGGAAAAACCTGCTTCGTTTTAGTAACCTTTCGAAGGCCGCAATTAAAACGTTCGATTGTATTCGTTGTGTACATAATTCTCCGAAGGGCAGGAGAAAACTTGAAAAAAGTACTAAGCTCTCCCCAATTTGCCATCCATGATTTTCCAATATACGGATATTTTTTACCAAGAGGAGAATCTATAAATTTCTCAAGCAGCTCTCTTCCTGCCTCCTCATTGGGAGCTGTATATACAGCTCTGAGTTCCGCTGCAACTTCTTTGCGCTCTGCCCACGATACGAAAGCAAGCGAATTTCTAATCTGATGTACAATACATTTTTGAATCTCGGCATCCGGAAAGGCAGAGTGAATCGACGAAGAAATCCCGCTCAAATTATCACAGGCAAATATCAGTACATCTTTCACTCCCCGATT
>JAKJFV010000085.1:6438-6759 GCA_022704725.1 Spirochaetota bacterium | reverse complement strand
ATAATTGCAGACAAACTCATTAACTACCGGGAACAGAAAAAAAGCGCCTTTCCAAACTATGAGGCCGGAAGCATGGGTCCAAGGAGAGCAGAGGAACTGCTTGCAAAAGACGGAAGAGTCTGGCGTGAAATATAAAAGGAAGGATTATGAACATTACCGTTAATACAGACAGGATGTACGACATATCGATGCCCATAGAAGAAGGAATGAAGGTGTATAAGGGAAAGACGGACAAAAAGCCCCG
The DNA here is from genome assembly GCA_022704725.1 of Spirochaetota bacterium. Lineage (GTDB taxonomy): Bacteria > Spirochaetota > Spirochaetia > Treponematales > Treponemataceae > JAAZLA01. Next base: position 6,515 of record JAKJFV010000085.1, on the reverse strand, counting down.
TATAAGCCTTTACTCTGATTTTAAAACAGGAACCGCCTATGAGAGTGTTCTTTCTATGAACCTCCATACCGGAACGC
>JAKJFV010000085.1:0-6428 GCA_022704725.1 Spirochaetota bacterium | reverse complement strand
ATGGAGGCGGGAATCTGGAAACACTTTCTCTTCGCTCTTTATTTACGGTGTGTACAGTTCTCGACCTTACCAACTGTACGGGCTCTATTAGTAAAGAGGATCTCGAACATTTCAGTATCACACAGGGGGACTTTCTTCTTTTTAAAACCAAAAACTCCTTTACCGATATTCTCGAAGGGGACTATGTGTATCTCGATAAAACCGGTTCTGCCTATCTTGCACAGAAGAAAATAAAGGGTGTCGGTATTGATGCGCTCGGTATAGAAAGAGCACAAAGCGGACATGAAACCCACTTAGCGCTCATGAACGAAGGAGTACTCATTATTGAAGGCCTGCGGCTGTCTCATGTACCGGAAGGAAGGTATGCATTGTCGGCGTTTCCTCTGAGTATTAAAGGCGTGGAAGCATCTCCAGTGCGTGCCGTCCTCATGGATCTCGTGTAAGGTAACATACAGAGCTTTGGCGCTTTACAGGTATAAGAATAAATTCTGATAGACTTTTTTCTCTCCTCCGTTGTATACTGATAACTGCTATACAAGTACACAGGAGGCTTTTATGAAAGCAATTGAGAGAACAGACGAACATCACATTTTAAAACATGCTCATTTTATGTCGCTTACCAACAAATCATCGTACAAGGTAGTATTTTTCGGCGATTCAATTACAAGAAGATGGGAAGATAATATAGCGCTTTGGAACGAATATTTTGCATCCTTTACTCCCTTAAACATGGGTGTTGGAATGGATACCCTTGAAAATATGCTCTGGCGCGTTCAAAACGGACAGCTCGACGGTTTAAAACCTTCTCTCATTATCGTGCTTGCAGGAACCAATAATATTACACAGTCCCCTGTTGACTACATAGCACAAGGTGTTATCAGTCTTACAAAAGAAATACAACAAAAGTGTCCGAACTCAAAAATAGTTATCTGCGGCCTTCTTCCGCGCATGCAGGATGACAGCGGCGTTGACTGCAGAACGAAGGTTGATGAAGTAAACGCAATCCTCGAGTCTTTGTGTAAAAAAGAAGGTTTACCGTATTTTTATTATGGCGATAAGCTTTTAGCACCTGACGGAAGCGTAGACCGGAGAGTCCAGGAAGACGGACTCCACCTTAATGCAGAAGGCTACAAAATTGCAGGCCCTATCTTGAAAAAACTCATCGAAAGTATGCTATAATATATGCATGATAAGTGTTCGGGTTAAGCATTTTTTAATTGTTCTTCTGTTTTTCTCCATGTTAATTTACTCATCATGCACCAGAAAACTGCCATCGCATTCTATAACAAAAAGTTTTTTAGGCAGAAGTGCTTCTATTACGGAAAGTTCAAAGTCTTTTACAGGCTCATCAAACGGCTTTTCCTATACAATGAATGTCTGGTCGCTGCCTGCTTCATATGTAAAAAATACAAATAAGAATATCATTAAAATTATGCAAACGTATCCTGAATATGAGGATGACAGTTTCTATTCTGTTCGATGGACAGCCCTGCCGATGGCAGAGGCTGATCAGAGGTTTTATCAGTTTTCAAAAATCGAAGACAATATGGGAATTACAGAACTGCAGGAAATTGATATTCTTTTAAAAGCAGTTACAAACGAAAGAGGAAATTATTACAGTTATGCCGCCTCAGATACAAACAATGTCGAAGAGTCAAATATAATACTATTTGCAGTATACTGCACAGAAAGGAAGCTTCTCATCATACTCAAACGCGAAAGACTTCCGTAATATTGACCCTATTATAGCTTCTGTATTACATTACTAACTGCATGTACTGTTTCTATAAAAAGGTACTTATTACAAGAATTACGGGGTATTATGAAAAGTATTAAAATGCTGTCTGCATCAAAAACTGATATTTTTGTTCCGCCTTCAAAGGCTCATACGCTCAGGGCTCTCATCCTAGCGTCTCTTTGTGACGGAACATCGGTTATAACAAATCCTCTTATGGGGGAAGATCAAAAACACCTCATAAGCTGTCTTAAAAATCTTGGAGTGGAAGTATCAGTTAGTGACAATACCGTAACTATACACGGAACGGGCGGGGTGTTTAATCCGGCATCTGCAGAACTCAACTGCGGAGAGTCAGGCGTTGCCATGAATTTTTTATGCGCATTAAGTCCTTTTGCCTCTTCACCTGTTTATCTTACCGGCAAGGAAGGTTTGTTAAAGCGTCCGGTAGGAGAAATAGTTCAGGGACTCCGTCAGCTTGGGGCAGATATCAGTTATAAAGATACGGAGAGTTTTCCTCCTCTTGACGTTAAGCCTTCCCGTTTGCGGGGCGGGCAGACAAAGATGCAGGGGCGCTATACTTCTCAGTACTTCAGCTCTCTTACCATTGCTTCCGCTCTTGCCCAACAGGATGTTGAAATTATCTGTACCGATGAAATGTCGGAAAAACCGTATTATGATATTACGCTTGAAATGATGAAAATATTCGGTGTGACAGCACAAAACTTTGAGTATAAACGCATGCTAATATCTTCGGGGCAAAAGTATACGCCGCTCGACATTACCATAGAAGGCGATTATTCAAGTGCTTCATATTTTTTTGAAGCTGCAGCAGTGTGCGGTATAGAAGTAAGACTTCACAACATGAATGAGGACTCTGTTCAGGGTGATAAAAAAATTATTGATTATATGAAGGTCATGGGCTGTACCGTTGAAAAAAAGGACGGCGTACTTACCGTTAAAGGAGGGGAACTTATACCTCTAACCGCAGACTGCAATGGAACACCGGATCTTGTACCAACCCTTGCTGTCTGTGCAGCCTTTGCCCCCGGAAAAAGTCTTTTGCAGAATGTCGCTCATTTAAAGTTTAAAGAATGCGACAGAATTACTGCAGTATGTACGGAGCTTGGAAAGATGGGCATTAAGGCCTGTCTAGAAGGGAAGGATCTTGCAGTCTACGGCGATAAAAAATCTGTACATGCCTCCGATATTCACAGCTACAACGATCACCGCATTGCTATGAGTTTTGCAGTTCCCGGCCTCATTCTTAAGGGCCAGACAATCGATAATCCCGGCTGTGTTGCAAAATCCTTCCCCAATTTTTGGGAGGTTTTCAGTGCCTTTTCATCATAAACCCGTATTCGTAAAAAAACGAACTCTTGCAGGAAAACTGGCCGCAACACTCGCAATTGTCACCATCAGCATCATAGTTCTGCTCGTATTGCTCATTATGAATTCCCTTGTGACACAGCATTATTCAAAACTGATAAATGAAAGCGGCAAGGTTAGAGGCGGTGTTCAAAGGGCAATCAAACTGAATATTTTATCGCAAAACTGCGGAGAAGTAGTGACCACTGTTGATTATGCTCTTGAAGAACTCAAGCGCATGGAAAAAAAATCCTCTTTTATCTACAAGTGGATACTAAGTGGAAGGACATTAAAAAGCTTCTTTTACTTGAAGATAAAACCATGCTCTTGACGCAAAGTGAAGAAATATGGGTTATGACTAACAACCTTGTGAGCTATGTTGAAAAAAAGTCTATCGATACAATTAAACGTATTTATACACTCATTTTATTGTTTTTTGTTCTTGTTGTTGTATTGGGTGTTGTTCAGTTTATTACACGCTACATAATAAAAGATAAAATTGAGTTTCAGGCTGAGCATGATGCTCTTACGGGGCTTTATAACCGCTATTATTTTTTCCGTGAGCACGACAAAGCAATCGACAATTTTCTTGAGCAGTACAGAAATTTTGCTCTTCTCATGATTGATATTGATAAGTTTAAAGATATAAATGATACCTTTGGTCACGAGACCGGTGATAAGGCTTTACAGTTTCTAGCCTATGCTTTGCACGAGCACTGCAGAAAAAACGATTTAGCTGTACGGTACGGCGGAGAAGAGTTTATTATACTGCTTCAGGAAATAGATGCAGACGGCGCGTATAAAATAGCAGAAAGAATAAGAACCTTTATAGAAAAAAACAGCGCAGAAGCTGTAGTTCCCATAACAGTGAGTATAGGAATTTGCTTGTATAAAAAAGGCTATACTCCCTCTAGTCACATTGATAATGCCGACAAGGCTATGTATTATGCAAAACAAACAGGAAGAAATAAGACAGTCGATTTTGATGCATTATAAATCCATTATCTTATCTAAAACTTGCGTTATTTAACACTGTATCTTATAATGAATAGAGCTGATAATTGATCTGTCTTTTTTTACACCGATAATTCAGCGTTTAAAAAAAGCAGGAGACAGCCATGCTAAGAATGATTCATCACATTTGTATTGACACAGACTGTTACAAAGAAAGCATCGATTTTTACGTTGCAGTCATGGGTTTTACAGTTGTTCACGAAGACATGGATCAGGAACACAGAACATATAATTCATGGCTCAAAAAAAATGATATTTTAATTGAAGTTCAAACACCAAAACACAGTGAAAAAGTGATGCCTGTGAAAAACGGTTCTATACTTGCAGGCATTAACCACGTTTGTTTTCTTGTTGATAACATAGATCTTGAAGTATCCCTTATAAAAAACCGCGGCTGGAAAAACTTTAATACAAAAGAAGATGAGATCATTTATCTTGTAGACGGGGCAAAGGTTTGTAAAGTACTTGCGCCTGAAGGAACGGTCATTGAATTACGCGAACAGAATATCTGCTTTTAATACTGTATACCAATACGGACAGCGGTACTTAATAAAAAAAGCAAGACACTAACCTATGGTGCAGGGAGCGGCATTGTGTGGGATTCTCAATGTAATGAAGAATATGAAGAGTGTAAGATAAAGGCCTCTGTTCTAAGCTCAGACAGTGATGAAAACTTTTATGTCTTTGATTCACTGCTTTTAGAAGATGGTTCTCTGTATTTATTGGACAAGCATGTAAAAAGATTACAAAATTCCGCCTCTTTTTTTTACACCTATGCCTCTGAAACCTTAGAAAATCTTTTTAGTACAATAAGAGAAGAGCTTGCCTCTGCAGCAAAGCAGAATCCTGCAGGCTCTTATAAGGTACGGACGAGCATCACCAAAGACCTTTCGTGCAACATTACGCTGGAAGGTATAACGATTTCTAATCATCCTTTAAAACTTGCTGTAATGAAAGATACCGTGTACACAAAGACTCCGTATTTTACGCATAAGACCTCTTTTAGAAACATCTATACGGGTATAAAAAATCATTACCCCCATGCCGATGATGTGCTTCTTATAAATGAAAACGGGGAAGCAACAGAGACCACGAGGGGTAATATTCTTATTCAGACAGAGGAAGGTTTTTTTACACCCCCTCTAAGTTCCGGCCTCCTTGCAGGGACGTATCGTGAATACCTTCTGGAAACTAACCAATGCCGTGAGAAAATACTCTACGAAAAAGATATACGCAACGCTCAAAAGGTCTGGATGATAAACTCTGTTCGAAGGAAGGTCTTATGTACAGTTCTGTAGGATTCAGCATGAAAAAAACTGACGGTTTTAATGAGCGTCTGCCGAGCGGAATTGAGGGCTTGGACAGGGTGCTTGATTCCATCCGGCTCGGAGATAACGTCGTGTATCAGGTTGAAAATATAGAGGAGTATCAGTTTTTGGCACGGCGTTTTGCATCTCAATGCATAAAGGACAAACGCAGAACAGTGTACATACGCTTTGCTCCCCATGAGGCGATCCTTGCAGAACAGGACGGCTTAACAGTGTATACACTTGACCCGTCAAACGGTTTTGAAAACTTTACAACGGAGCTTCACCGCATCATTGCAGAAGAAGGAAGCTGCGTGATGTATGTGTTTGACTGCCTGTCTCAACTGCAGAGCGTGTGGGCGGCAGACTTAATGATGGGCAACTTTTTTGCCGTCACCTGTCCCTTTCTATATGAACTTGATACCGTTGCATGGTTCTGCATTCTGCACAACACCCACAATTATGCAACGATTGCCCGAATACGCGATACGACACAGCTGTTAATAGATCTCTACCCCGATACCGACTGCGTTTTTATTCATCCTGTTAAGGTATGGAAGCGCTATTCGCCGGTCATGTTTTTCCCTCACCGGCTCGATTATAACGATTTAAGCGTCAGTTCTTTAACAGACGGAATATCGGTATCGAGGTTTTACGAAGTTGCAGGAAGAAGACCGGGCGATGATCAAAGCAGGAATTTTGACAGCTTTGAAAGATTTTTTTTGGATATACGAAAATCAGCTGATAATGACATAGATGCAATGAAGAAAATTGCAGAACGCCTTGTCGGTACTAATCCCCATTTTTTCTCGCTCATCAGCTCGCAGTTTACCGTGAGCAGCCTGATGGAAATAAAGGACAGGCTGATTGGATCCGGTAAAATAGGAGGAAAGGCTATAGGCATGCTATTGGCCCGACGGATTATTCAAAATGCCCTGGCTGATAAAGCGCATCTTCTTGAACCTCACGATTCATTTTTCATAGGCTCCGATGTTTTTTATACC
>JAKJFV010000084.1:6576-6863 GCA_022704725.1 Spirochaetota bacterium | reverse complement strand
TGTCCGTGATTTTTTTGTCTACAGCGTTTATGCCTTCTGTTATATGTCTCATTTTTTTATGGCCATATTCAATAGCAATTTCTCTTGGAAAATAGGAAGGAAAGTTATTAATTAACTTCAAAATTGAAATGTATACATAAATTGTTTGTCTGGAAAATCCTAATTCTTCTTCACAGAATTCGCTGAATGATTTGTATGTAAGTTTGTAGAGTTTCTTCTGATTTATTTCATAAATGCTTTCTGCTAATTCAATAAAACCAGTTTCTATTTTCCTTTTAGCTTGAAAG
>JAKJFV010000084.1:0-6566 GCA_022704725.1 Spirochaetota bacterium | reverse complement strand
TGTTATACTGGCTAATATCTTTCGGATCATCTTTCTCAAGCAGTTTATCATCTCTTGCCATAGTACCTTCTTTTGTCGCACCGGTGCGACAGATTGTAAACATATAAGATTCCAAACGAATGAGCCTTCTTCAAAGTATGGGTTTTTCATGGTATAAAGCCCATACATAGTTATATGCAATAACCAGGCAGTTTTTTACGGGTATGATGAAAATTTCTAGAAATATGTGTTTCCTCAAAAGTAAGCTCACGTAAAGCCGAAAAGATGAGAGAGGGAAAAAAGAATTTTAACCGCTAAAAGACGCTAATAAACGCTAAAAAAGAATCCGCAGATGACGCAGATTATGAGGCAGAGCTGAAGTAGGATGAAGAATAACCACGGACAACACAGACCGCTTCGCGGGCACAGAGCACACGGAATTTAGGGAGAAGAAAATTACCACAGATGCACAGGATGGACACAGATATTGAGGCGCCGGATTGTGTAAAGAAAGCTCACGTAAAGAAGACATATAGAAAAGAATTTTAACCGCTAATGGACGCGAATAAACGCTAAAGGGGTGTAATACTTGGTGTTTAATAATAGAACGAACGTTCGTACTATTATTAAAGGTCTTTAAGTCAATTTTTTATCCGTGTGCTTCGCGGCTTTTTCCTATCTGTTTAATCTGCGTCATCTGCGGATAAATTCATCGGTGTGTTTTCTGTGGAAACTAAGGGGATCAAAGACAAGTATCCGTGCCGCACGCAGTGCCCGTGTGCTCCGTGTTTTTTTCTCATCTGCGTCATCTGCGTCATCTGCGGATTAATACCCGTAGGGATTCGGAAATAATGCTCTCCATGCCAGGGGTGTAGTCTTTTTTTGCTTTTGGAAATCGGATGAAAAATTGTCTTCAGTTTCGTAACCGCATCTTTGTGCTATTTGATCCAGGGGAAGCATAGTGTTTTTTAATAGGTTATCAGCTAACGATAACCGTAAATCACGCAGGTACACAGAAGGTTTTTTCCCTGTAGTCTTTTTAAATGAGTGCTCAAAAAGAAAGGAACGGAATCCTTTTGGCCTTGAAACATTTTTATCTGAAAAGGAACTTTCACAGTAGCGAAGATGAATATCCTTTAAGGCCTTTACAATATTTTCTGAACCTGATGCAAGGCTCACAGAATTCTCTGTTTCTATAGTATACATGGATTGTAAGAGCATTAGTAACTCAAGTAAAAAGGAGCGGCCTCTGCACGGCCAGTAATTATCAGGCTGATCATAAAACTGCGTTTTAATACTGTCTGCCATCCGGTACAGCCGTTCACGAATCATACCATTTACAGAAAGGGCGACAGGATTATCTGCATTGCTTTTTTGAAACGGATAAAGAAGGAGCTTCTCTGTTTCAAGATAATTTGAATTATTTTCTGTCGTTACAACCTCATTTCCAATGAGTCCGTGGTTTATTGCATCGGGCTTAAAAAAAATCGAAAATCCCTTTGCATTTGCAAGGTGTATTTTCTGCTGAGGCTCTGTGTAATTTAAACACAGGAGCAAGGGTGTAAAAAGTGCTTTCTCTTTACCTTCATTGCCGACGAGGACTGAACCTTCATCTATATATAAAACCTGGAATAGATTTTTGTCATTACTTTCATTAAATAAAATCTCGTCAGAATAGTATATCTTTACAATAAATCCCTTATAAAATTCCTGGCCGATTGTCTGCAGTTCTTTCATACTGTATACTATATAGCCGATGCATGTATTTGTCGATAGAATTTTGCTCGAAAATGAGCAGTACAGGGGTTCACTATGATCTATTGTTTTTTTGCATTACTTATTGCTTGTTTTTTTCTTATAACAGTTTTTATTCTATCATATAGAAGGCAAAAAAAAGCAGAGCATGAGACTCAGCTTCTTTACAATCAGCTGTCTGCTGTTTCTAAAAGTTATTCTGCTAAAATACAGGTTTTTGCACGGCTTGGAAATATTCTATCTTCATCATTCGATCGGAATCTGCTATTGCCGCAGATACTTTCTGAATTATCATCTTTTTTTCCTGAATTTAAACTTCGAATTGTTATAAAAGAAGATATACACAAGGTCCATCTTATTGGTTTTAATCAGAATCATGAGACAATTAAAGAATTATCTTTTCCAAGTTTAGCCGCCACTTCTAAAGAGACACTGCGGTCAAAGTCTGATATTTGGTCTTCTCTTCTCGATGACGAGGCTATGCTGAACTATGTGTATAGTTTTCCGTTATTAACAGATGAACAAATTAGGGGTTTTTTACTTGTTTGTAAGGATGAAGCACTGGAATCAGGAGATTATCATTTTTTTACTGATATAGGCTCAATTATTTCATCCGTATTACAGAATATTCTAACAGAACGGGAAAAAGATTTTATCAGCGAGGAATTCGGCCGCAGTGTTGATCCCCGGGTTCGCGATTATTTATTATCAGCTAAAGAAGAAGGAAAAATTCTCTGTGTAAGTGTGCTTTTTTTTGATATCCGCAATTTTACAACCATGTCTGAGAATCTCGGGCCTGTTACAACGGTAGCACTTTTAAACGAAGTGTTTTCTCTGTGTGATGATATTATACGCGCAGAGGGGGGCTTTATTAATAAATTCACCGGCGACGGGTTTATGGCTGTTTTCGGAGCCCCTCTTTCTACTCCAAACCACGAAAAAGAAGCAGTACGCTCTGCATTAAAAATTCTTGAGAATGTTTCAATCGACTGCGGCATAGGTATAGCATCCGGAGAGGCTGTCGCAGGAACTATTGGTTCCAGCAAACGCAAAGAATACACCGTAATCGGGGACACGGTTAATACTGCTTCGAGAATCGAAGGTCTGTGCAAGGTTTTCGGCTCATCACTGCTTATATCAGATTCGACAATGCAGTCTGCAAAAGACGTTATACGACAATCAAGAAGTCTTGGGTGTATAAGGGTAAAGGGAAAAACAGAGGCTCTTGAAGTATATGATCTTCAAAGCAGGGAAGGCTGTTATACCGATGATTTTAAGAAGTCTGTTGATTTGTATTATTCAGGAGCTTTTAATGCAGCAAAAGCCTCTTTTGGAAAGCTGAAAGACGCCTATCCCGAAGATAAGGCCTGTTCGTGGTTTTATGACCGAAGTATTGAGCGCTTGCAATGCGGGGAACCCTGGGACGGCAGCGAAAGAATGAGTGAAAAGTAAAGCACAGATTAAAGGGATTATTACCACAGATGAACGCAGATAATCAGATTTTTCGTAGTGAAGTATGAACGAGAAAAATCCAGTATTATAACTTCCTTGCATTAACGACCCGAAGGGGCGTATTTACGCAGACAAGAAAACACAGAAAACGGGGTTAAGAAATTATAAATCATTCTTCCTTGTTCTACCCTCAATCTGTGTTTGCGAAGAGGTCTGTGTGTCCTTAGCTCGTAGAGCTTTAGGACCCGTGGTTTTTCTTTCTTATTTACAATGCCCGCCGTAAAACAGGCCGGAAATAACAATGAGCATATTAAAATATCCTATGAGCTGCATAAGAACAGTAAAGAAAAAGGGTTTGACGACGGGGAAAATGGTTGTATAATGATAGGATAATAAAATATGGATTACTAAAGTGATTAAAAAGTTAACAAGGAGAACTATACATGCCCCTAACCGATAACGAAAAACGTGACATCATCAAATACATTGAATCGGGCAAACCCCTGCCTGACAAATACCGTTTTCTTCTTTTTGACGATAAACGCGAAGTGGAACTTGTCTGGAATGGGAAAACTAATGAAGTCTGCAATATAGTTCTTCCATTTCAGGTGATTGAACAGGTAGACGAACCTAGAGCAGAAAAACAAGAAGATACTATGCCTCAAATGGATCTTTTCGATTCCAGAGGCCGCCAAAAAGCGGGCTGGACAAACAAATTGATCTGGGGCGACAACAAGCTGATTCTTTCTTCTCTGAAAAACGGCCCACTGCGGGAAGAGATTGAACGCAATGGGGGTATCAAGCTGATCTATATCGATCCTCCCTTTGATGTAGGCGCTGATTTTTCCATGGACATTGAAATAGGCGATCCTTCGACAGGCTCAGGAACTGAAACCCTGCACAAGGAACCGGGCATACTTGAAGAGATCGCCTACCGCGACACTTGGGGCAAAGGAGCGGACAGTTTTATCTCTATGATTTATGAAAGACTTGTTTTAATGAGAGATTTACTAGCCGAAGATGGTAGTATTTTTGTTCATTGTGACTGGCGAGTCAGTGGGTATATTCGGATGCTTTTAGATGAAGTATTCGGTAAGGATAATATTCGAAATGAACTTATTTGGATATTTACTGGTCCGGGCTCTCCTGGCATGAAGCAATATAATAGAAAACACAATTCCATATTTTGGTTTTCAAAATCAAAAGATAAATGGATTTTCAATGATAAGCAAATAAGAACAGAACATTCTGAAAAGACACAAGGAAACTTCAAAGCAGGACTTAAAGGTTCTGGTTTTATTGGTGAAAACTACGATCTTCCAGAGGGTAAAATCCCAGAAAGCTGGTGGGAATTTGCAATAGCACAACGTTTCCCTATAGATGGAGTAAAAAGGACAGGTTATCCAACGGAAAAACCATGGCAATTAGTTCAACGTGTGTTGCTTGGTGCAAGTAGTGAAAATGATATTGTCGCTGATTTTTTTGGAGGTTCAGGAATTGTTGCTGCAGTTGCTGAAGTATTCAACCGGAAATGGATAACTACTGATTTAGGTAAATTCTCAATACATACTATCAGGAAACGTATGATTCATATACAACGGCAACTTAAAGAGGAAGGAAAGGATTTTAGAGCTTTTGAGCTTTTAAATCTAGGGAAATATGAACGTCAACATTACGTAGGGATAAATGAAAATCTACGTGAAAAGGAAAAACTACGGCAGAGAGAAGAACGAGAGAAAAACTTTACAGAATTAATTCTTCATGCCTATAAAGCCCAGCCTACTGATGGATTTCCTACTTTTCATGGTAAAAAAGCAGGAAGACTTGTTGCCGTTGGCCCTATCAATATGCCAGTGACCCGACTTTTTGTAGAAGAGATCATACTCGAGTGCCGTAAGAACAATGTGACCAGAGTTGATATTCTTGCTTTTGAGTTTGAAATGGGGCTTTTCCCTAATATTCTCGATGAAGCAAAAAGCAAGGGTATCGACATCGCCCCCAAATACATTCCCCGTGAAGTCTTTGACCGCCGGGCTATAGAAAAGAACCAGGTAGTTTTTCACGATGTGAGTTATATTGAGATTAAACCGCTTCTAAAAGGGAATTCCATAGCCGTAGAACTAACAGACTTTTCAGTTTATTACACTCAGGAAACCATGGACAGTGTAGCAGAGGGATTGAAAAACGGCAGTAATAAAATTACTGTTGATAACGGCCAGATCGTCAAGGTCAGTAAAGACAAGAACGGCATCGTCACAAGAGACATGCTTACCAAGAAGTGGACAGACTGGATCGACTACTGGTCAGTTGACTTTAACTTTGAAAGCAAACGGGAGATCATTAGAGTTCCAAATGAAGAAACCGGAGAAATAGAAGAACGCTGGACCGGCGATTATATCTTTGAAAATGAATGGCAATCGTTCAGAACAAAGAAAGACCGATCCCTTGAACTTTCAAGCACCTTCCATGAATGTTCCCCCGGCAGGTATAAGATAGCCGTGAAGGTCGTGGATATCTTCGGAAACGACACCATGCGTATTGCCGAAGTGACCGTGGGGGGGAAAAAATAATGGCAAAAATGGATGTCAAAGGAACAGAAATTACCGTCATTACCCGAAATGAGGATGATTTTATATCGCTGACCGATATGCTAAAAGCCAAAGACGGAGATTTCTTCATATCCGACTGGCTGCGTAACCGGAATACGGTGGAATTTCTCGGGATATGGGAGCAGGTACATAATCCCGATTTTAATTATGGCGAATTCGCCCTAATTAAAAGTCAGGCCGGTTTGAATAGCTACAAAATCAGTGTCAAGGAATGGGTGGAAAAAACAGGAGCCATTGGACTTATGGCCAAAGCCGGACGTTATGGAGGAACCTATGCCCATAAGGATATTGCTTTTGAATTCGGCATGTGGATAAGTCCGGAATTCAAAATATACCTGATTAAGGAATTTCAGCGGCTTAAAGATGAAGAATACAAACAGCTGGGCTGGGATATCCGCCGAAACCTTACCAAAATAAACTACCGTATTCATACCGATGCCATCAAGACAAACCTGATCCCCCCTGAACTTTCAAAGGAACAGATCCATCTGATTTATGCAACTGAAGCGGATATCCTGAATATGGCTCTTTTTGGTATGACGGCAAAACAGTGGAGAGACAAAAACCCGGAGCTTAAGGGAAATATACGGGATTACGCGAATGTTTCACAGCTTGTCTGTCTTGCTAATCTTGAAACCCTGAATGCTCACTTCATCAATGAAAGATTATCATCAAGCGAACGCCTTCCTAAACTGAACCTTACCGCTATTACACAAATGAAACTATTAACTAACGATGCTTCAATAAAGAAACTTGAAGGAGAAGAATAAT
>JAKJFV010000083.1 GCA_022704725.1 Spirochaetota bacterium | reverse complement strand
CAAGTTAATACTAAAATATACAGTGACTTCAGCAAGTGTACATGACAGTCAAGAATTACCAAACCTTGTCGATAACAAAGATATTTCGCTCTATGCGGATAGTGCATATATAGGACCAAAAATTGAAAATTGTTTATTTAAAAAACGTATTGAAAATAAAATTTGTGAACGAGGATATAGGAATAAACCATTAACAAAACAACAGCAAAATAAAAACAGGACAAAATCAAAAACACGATCGAGAATAGAACATATTTTTGGATTCATGACTAATTCAATGAACGGAATATTTATTCGGAGTATTGGATTAGCACGAGCTGAGTTTAATATTAGTTTAATGAATTTGACATACAACATGTGTCGTTATAGATTTCTATCGGCGAATTCTTGAAAGGAATTTGCATTCTTTCCTGCTTACTGATTAAAAAATCAGTTGAAGCAGATTGGAATATTTGGTAGTTTACCTTAATTCCATTATCATGCAATGATTTTCTTGTTTTTTGAGAAATAGGGTTCCTTAAAACATAGTTTTTCGAGGTGCCCTAAAAGATAATATACGAAAAAAATTGTACCTAACTGATATTGCTTCCCATTTTTGTTTAACTCCGAATTATTTTAGTCAGCTTTTTACAAAAGCGGCTGGGATAACTATTACCGAATTTGTAACATTAGAAAAAATAAAGGAAGCAAAAAAAATGCTTCAATCCGGCGATATAAAAATATATGAAATATCAGATACTCTTGGCTTTGAAAGCGCATTTTATTTTAGCAAGGTATTTAAGAAGGTGACAGGCTTTTCACCAAAAGAGTATCAAAAAAAAATTAGTATAAATAAACATGAAGGAGATAGCAATGATTAAAGAGAGAATTCAGAATATAGAAAAAACATTACAGGATTATTCATTATGCGAACGATTACAGTCAGCAGTATGGAAAAACCTTCCTTCTGACATAAAAGAAGTACTTACATCTAAGGGGAATAAAGCACTCGAAACATCATGGAGCAGCATTCTAGCCTGTGACTATCTTGATTTTTCACGTACAGGAAATAGAAAAAGATTTGAAGATCTATACTTTTCACGGCGCTTAAAGATTAACGATCTTATTCTTTTTTACTGTATTCAGCAAACAGAAGATTCTATTGATGCAGTGTTAAGCAGGAAAATACTCGATGAAATACTAAATGGACTTATGTTATTGTGTGAAGAAAGCGGCTGGCAGCTTCCTTCTCATAACAGCTATATTCGTGATACTCCTCAGCTGCCGTTTCCTAATTCGAAAAGACCGGTCATAGATTTATTTGCTGCAGAAACAGGCGCATTAATTTCCTGCGCTTATGCATTACTAAAAAAAGAGCTGGACTCAATTGATGAGCAAATTGGTAAAAGAATCGAAAGCGAATTACATACAAGAATTGTCGAGCCTTATTTGAATGAGCATTTCTGGTGGATGGGAAGCGTTGATGGTGAAGGTGATGAGCCGATGTGTAACTGGACTCCCTGGTGTACTCAAAACATATTACTCGTTTTTTTTACTCTTAAGCTTGAGGAGGAAAAAAGATTTTCTGCATTACAAAAAGCTGCCTTTAGTTTAGATTGTTTCTTAAAAGATTACGGAGAAGATGGAGCATGCTGTGAGGGTGTTCAGTATTATTCTCATGCAGGTTTGTGTCTCTTTAATGCTGTAGAAATTATAAACACAGTGGCGGATGGAATTTTAGACACCGTGTATAAAGAGAAAAAAATTAGAAATATTGCAGAGTTTCCATACTATATGCATGTAAAAAATGACATATATTTTAATTTCGCTGATTGTTCCCCTCTGGCGCTCAAGCCCGGAGTTAGGGAATATCTTTTTGGGAAAAAGGTGAAGAGTTCTGTGTTATGCAGTCTTGCCTTAGAGAACATTTCTAAGGCAAGGGCAGAAGATACGGTATTAGCAAATGAAATAAACCTTTTTTACCGTCTTCAAAATATTTCAAACATAAGCAGTATAATAAACAAACAACAAGCAATAATTGAAAGGGGAGACAAGGAAAAGTATTATGAGAGCTGCGGAATATTTATAAAAAGCGGAGCAAAATTTCAAACCGCTGTAAAAGCAGGGAACAACGGCGACAGTCATAATCATAATGATACCGGAAGCTTCATTGTTTATAAGAAAGGAAAACCTGTATTTATAGATATTGGTGTAGAAACGTATACTGCAAAAACATTTTCTACATCAAGGTATGAAATTTGGACCATGCAGTCTGCCTGGCATAATCTGCCTTCTTTTTCCCTGGAAATGCAGTGCGATGGAGCTGACTATTGTGCGCGGAATGTACAATACAGTTACGGAAGCAGCAGTTTTATTTCAATGGATATATCTAAGGCATATAAAAAAAGTGCGGGAATAACATCATATGTACGAAGGGTTGATTTTGAAGGCGACAATAAAATAACAATTCATGATGTCTTCGTTCCCGAATCATCTGCAGCTGCACAAATACAGTATCCTGTGCTTTCGCTCATCACTCATGAAGAACCTAAAATACGTGAAAAAGACGGTCTGCTCACAACAGAAATCCAAAATGCAAAAATATCTATACGGTGTTTGCCCGCGGAAAGAAACCTATACTATGTCGAAAGTGTTCCCCTAACAGATTCACGTCTGCAGGAAGCCTGGACAGAATCTGTGTACCGGATACTCCTCCCTTTTAAGAAAGAAATTATTATTGAAATAGAGTAGGAAAATTACAAGTCTGTTCCAAATACTTGAATCTGAGTAAGGGCAGGGAAGGGCGATGGGGTGTCAGCTTTAATTAAGTTTTTTAGGACAAGTGATGTAATTGTTCTTTTAGTACATTTAAAACTTTGTGCTCCAGCTTTTTTTTCGAGTGTGATTTCCATATTTTCCCCGTCTGAAAATGCAACTGCTGCTTTTTCCCACCATGCGTCATGCGGAAAGTCTGATCTCAAGTATAAGACAATTTCGTCTATAACTACCGGGCGTCCAAAGTCCAATGTGAATTCTGCATTTGGATCCTTGTTTATTCCCCAGCTTGTATACGGCCATTCTCCGTGATAGGTAGAGGCAAGGTATCCGTCAATTGCATTGCGTGATGCAAAAACAGATTCTCCCCGTGTTTCTACATTTGCTTTTGAATGAGGAAAAATACCGGTATTCTCATGATTGTCATAAGGATTACATGCAAGATTTTTACGGCAGTGAATTTCTTCCTGTGAAGCGGAGCGAACATGTATGTAATGCCGGATACCGGAAAAAGAAAAAGGTGCATATGAAATACGCTTTTCATTGAATGGAATTGTAAATGAAGCTGAGCCTTCTTTTAAAAAACAAAAGCAAGGCGCCATAGTGTGATCGAGCTGAAGAACAACAAAAACAGGCAAGGTATCAGTCTTAACTGATATAACATCGCCTTCATTATACCCGCCTTCATGCACCAGAACGGCTTCGTTTTCTCCTGATGAGTTAGACAGTATCTGTCCCGAATTATTGGTTACTGTTATTTCAAAGTTCATTGAATTCCTCATAGCGGCGGATGCTTGTGAGCATCCGCCTTGTATTTTTAGCGTAAATCCATTGCGGGTATTGTGTCCATGTCGTCGAACACGCGGTTTTCACCGGCCATAGACCAGATGAATGTATAATTGCTTGTCCCGCATCCGGAGTGTATAGACCAGCTTGGAGAAATTATAGCCTGTTCATTATGCATAACAACATGGCGGGTTTCACTTCCTTCACCCATGTAATGAAATACAATATTGTCTTTCGGGACATTAAAATACATATATACTTCCATGCGGCGTTCGTGTGTGTGGCATGGCATAGTGTTCCAAACAGAACCGGGAGCAAGGGTTGTTACACCCATAGAAAGCTGGCAGGTTTCAAGAACGGACGGGTGAATGTACTGACGGATAATTCTCTTATTTGCAGTCAATGAATCTCCTAATTCTTTTTGAGCAGCTTCTTCGCTTGTAATATGTTTTGCAGGACAGGCCTTATGAGCGGGCGCTGAACACATGTAAAACTTTGCACTCTCTGTTCCTGTGCTTTCGAACTCAATTTTTTTTGTTCCCATTGGAAGATACAGGGCATCGAGATTTCCCATTGTGTACACATTTTCATCGGCAAAAACTTTTCCTTCGCCGCCTATATTGATAATGCCGAGTTCTCTGCGCTCAAGAAAAAATTGTGTTCCGAAGTTTTTCCAGCAGTCCATGTTCTTCTCTATTGACAGCCTGCTATTCACAGGCATAGCGCCCAATGTTACCATTCTATCAACGTGTGAATATACTGCCGTTACATCGCCGCTTTTAAAAACAGTATCAATGAGAAATTCATTGCGAATTTCTTCTGTAGTGTACCTTTTGAAATCTCTCTGATTAACAGAATACCTAATATCCATGATTCCTCCTATATAGGGCAACCAGTGCTTGTTGACCTTTAAAACTTAATTGTATACAAAAAAGTTATCTGTATACATTTACAAACTTAGTATATAGCGCTATACTGTACCTGTCAATCATTAATTGTTATGTTTGTATAACAAAGTATACAGAGGAGTAAGATATGTTTAATGAAAAAAGCTTTCGTCTTGACGGAAAGGTCGCTCTAGTAACAGGCGCCTCCTATGGTATTGGATTTGCAATTGCCAGCGGTCTTGCAGCTTATGGTGCAAAAATCGTATTTAACGACATTAATCAGGAACTTGTTGACAAGGGAATATCAGCTTACAAAACGAGCGGTATACCTGCTCACGGTTATGTATGCGATGTAACCGATGAGAATGCTGTTAATGGTATGGTTTCTTCTATAGAGAAGGATGTTGGTATAATTGATATTCTTGTTAATAATGCAGGAATAATAAAAAGAATACCTATGTGTGAAATGTCTGTAGAAGATTTTAGAAAGGTTATTGATATTGACTTGAATGCGCCTTTTATTGTATCAAAGGCTGTACTGCCGTCGATGATTAAAAAAGGACACGGCAAGATCATCAATATCTGCTCTATGATGAGTGAACTGGGAAGGGAAACAGTCTCTGCCTATGCAGCAGCAAAGGGCGGTTTAAAAATGCTTACGCGAAATATCTGCTCAGAATTCGGCCATGCAAATATTCAGTGTAACGGATTAGGACCGGGCTACATTGAAACCCCGCAGACAGCTCCCTTACGGGAAAAACAGGCTGACGGCTCCCGTCATCCCTTTGATGCCTTTATTCTGGCTAAAACTCCTGCAGAACGCTGGGGAACAACAGAAGACCTTATGGGTCCGGCTGTCTTTTTAGCATCGGATGCTTCAAACTTTGTAAACGGTCACATACTCTATGTAGACGGCGGAATTTTAGCATACATAGGAAAACAGCCGTAATAATGATCATAGTAATAACCAGCATAAAGGAATAAGACTGCCATGAAAGATCGTGAACAAGTACAACCGGTGAAGCCGCAGGATTCTGCAGGATTAATTTACACAACACTCAAACGGGAAATTCTTAATCTTACCATAAAGCCGGGAGAGGAAGTTTGTGAGAGCAGTATTTGTTCACGATTCAATGCATCCCGTACTCCCGTGCGGGAAGCATTTATGCGGCTGCAGAATGCAGGGTTATTAACAACAGTTTCTTATAAAGGCTCTATTGCATCCCTTTTAGATTACGATGCCATCCAGCAGGTTATTTATATGAGAAGCATTGTAGAATCTGCGGTGCTGTCAGACTTTATAGGGAAAATTACACCGTATCAAATAGAAGAACTACGCTATAGAATAAATATTCAAAGAATCCTCGTAAGCGATGCAATAGATATTAATAAGTTTTTCGAAGCCGATTATGAGTTTCATTCAATCTGGTTTACTCATGAAAAAAAGGAAGTCCTTTGGAAAATAATTCAGCGGTCTCAATTTCATTATTCACGTTTTCGCATGCTCGATCTGAAAGATACAGATCACTGCAAAGATATTTTCAATGAACATGAACACTTGTTTGAGCTTATAGAAAAAAAAGAAACCGGTAAAATATCAGGCTTTATTAATGAACATTTACAAGGAGGTATGCATAGAATAGCTGAACGCATCACCAAAGATTATGCTTCTTATTTTTTATAACAAAAGTTTTTCACAATGATTTTTCATTAGGTGTTGTGTTGTAATCAGGTTTGATTTTTCTGTTGTTATTAAACAGCTGGTTATAAAAATCTTTACTATTACAGCCGCCATGTCGGAAACCGTACACACATGCCGTTTTGCCTTCCCGTTCCTGCATCTTAACATTCTTCTTCAGACATATCTAGTTTTACTACTCTTCTCTGCCTGTATGCCGGTTTCTGCACTAATTATGACGGCATATACCATAAGTTTTATGATTAAGGATGTGAAGACAATTGGACCGGTTAATAAGAAATAAGGACTACGCTAGCCCCTTGGGTCATTGAGATAATGCTAATCCTACGAAAAAAACGTTATCATTCCGCCTTGGAGTGACTGAATGGAACGGAACGAACGGGCTGTATTACAGTTTACTTGTAGAATTAATCATTAGGATTCCACCAGCCATCACGGCGCCATTGAGATAATGCTAATTCTATGGAAAAACCGGCATCGTTCCGTCTTGGAGTGACTGAAAGGAACGGAACGAACGGGACGAATGACGAGTTTTTCCATAGAATTAGATATATAAAATTCTATTTGACTCTCCCCCTACAGGAGACTGTATACTATAGGTATGAGTAATAACGAAATATGTATTAAAGGGTTGAGAGAAAACAACCTTAAAAATGTGGATCTAAAGATTCCAAAAGAGAAGATTGTCGTGTTTACCGGCGTGTCGGGGAGCGGCAAGTCGAGTATTGTGTTTGACACCATTGCAAGCGAGTGCCAGAGGCAGATGAATG
>JAKJFV010000082.1 GCA_022704725.1 Spirochaetota bacterium | reverse complement strand
AATCAAAAATTTGGAAAAATACTTCAAGGAATGAACTCGAAGAACACTACGGCGTTCAGAAAAATGATGTTGTTATTTCAAGAAAAATATACTCAACTGGAAAAAAAATTGCAGTTTTGATAAAAGACACAACTATTGTTGTAGTTCCGAACGGAAGTTCTCTGATAATTCGACCTGATATAACAAAGCTTTTCCCGCCTTATCTAAAAGCCTTCTTGGAATTTATTCCATCGGATAAGGTTATCAAGGAATTAAAACTCACGAGTCAGAAACATCTTTTATCGAAAGGAAGTCTTGAAAAATTGTTTGTTCCTTTGCCGTCTCTTGAGGAACAAATTCAACTTTCAAGTGAATATGAAAAGATAAAAACTGTAGATTTCTACCATCGTTATGCAAATCCTATCATTGAACAATATGATTCGCTTATGAATTTTTTTAGTTTCATACATATTTCGAGCATATATTCCCTCATTGTACAAGACTTGAGCCATATCTCCAGCCTTGTAAATAACACAAGATGGAGAATTTATGGAAGATTTTAACCTTATTTATTCTTATACAAAGGCACAGGCAATCACTGATGGTGTTCTTGTTGATATTTCCCAGGAAGCTCAGGCCTTGGGATTTAGATTTCCGTTGCGGTTACAGGAACCCTTTACAATAAGTATATCGAATGTTCTGATTACATGAAAATAGCAGAAGAAGAACTCACAAAAAAAAGGAACGGTAAATCGCTTTACCGTTCCTGCCTAGATTAAGGATCACAGGTTACCCGAGCCTTAATACAAAACTCTTTCGTCTCTTTTCGTTTTACGGCTTCCGCAATTCGGGCACTTCTGGTGAGTAAGTATTCTTATGCCTCTAAATACACAACCGCAATTAAGGCATCTCATTTGAACCTTTGCAGTCTTTTTTGGAGGGATAACTGATTTAGAATAGACAGGTTTCATATCTTTATGACCTTGTCAATTTTATCATACTGCTCACAGACAATATCAATACCTTCAAATGCAGAATCGGAATACAGCCTGAAAATACTTTCAAGGGCAACCTCAACAACCTGATCGTTTCCTGTTTCTAGGGCTTTTTCGAGAAGTTGAAAATATCCTGAATATAATTGTTTTCGCTCCCCGTATTTATTATTCATAAAGTCGATAAGGATTTTTCTACGGTTTTGAAGCAGCGATACAACAGCCTCTGTTCTGCATGCTAAGGCAGTGCGCTCACTCTCCCCTTTTTGATAATACTCATAACACGCAGATACTTCCTTTAGTAAAGAAAATACATTTTGGTCGATAGATTCATCAAGGGGTAAAACCATACCGGAATTTACTTCATCATTTATCATACAGAATCTCCTTTATTTACCTCTGTGTATAACAGGCCTGCTTTTTCCAGCAGAACACCTTCTGTTGTGCAGATATCAATATCAATTACTCTTTTCATTGTCTTTGACAAAAGAAGTAGTTTTTCGATACTGCTTTCTTGTGCCGATGATTCTTGATCTTGAACCAGGTCTTCCATAACATGCGTCATGTCATTAGAAAGTCTATTCAAGACTGAAGAACCCTCTGCTATGCGTTTACGAAGATTCCTGCAAAGAGTAATCGTTTCTTCCATCCTCTCACGTTCAATTCTGACCGCAGAGGCAACTTTCTGAGCCTTATCTTTGGCTCTTGATCCGCCAACAGCAAAAGAAATTGACTGAGTTAATAATGATATTGAATTATTCAGCATAGAACCAGACATACCGAATGCACCCAGACGCTGTAGATCTAGTGAAGCATTAATCTTGTTTACACCGCTATTAAGTTTTTTGGACAGCATTGATATTCGATCTGTATCTTTATTGTAAACATCGAAGAAATCCCGCATATCTTTATTAAGGTATTGTACCTTTCCAGCTGTACCATTTTTCAGTTTAGAAAGATGTACATTCTTGTACTCTATGAGGATATTCACAGATTGCCTTAGAACTCCGTTATACGCAGTTAGCTTTTGTGAACCGAACTTTTCAAGGGAAGTTTGAACCCTCTTAACTTCGTTATTCACCTTACTTTTTTTTAACTCATAATGTTCCAGAGCCTCCGTTTCCTTCTTCTTTGCATCATGGTAATCGACAGCTCCTTTTATGGTTGCCCCGACTCCGACTGCTGTTACTATTCCGGATATAATTTCTGCACTTGTAATTGCAGATCCAATTACCGGTATTAATGGTAGTAGAAAAAACATGGTATGATTCCACCTTGGTAAAAATAAGATAGCCGTTCCATGCGGAACGGCTTTTGCTGATTAAGCGGCAGGATAATAGTCTCCTCCCCTTTTTTTATTGTTTGTTAAAACCGGAACCGTTTCTTTTCGTATACGATTCCACGGCTCGCCATCTTTCTTTACGGCAGTGAACAATCCTGTAACAGTATCCCTCTTAACCCACTTACCGGTCTTTTCATTATAAATCTGAGTTCTGTCTTTTAACTCTTTTGTTTTAAAAGGTAAGACCGAGATTGATACCGGCTCCACAGTTCTTTGCTTCTTCTTTTTCATAGGTTTAGTCTCCTCCTTTCGAGAACTACGACTGTTCTCGATATAGTGATATATTTGCTCTACGCGTGAAAGCGCAGAAATGACACTGAACATCACATGCCCTTTACCAGACCAATCTTGTATATAGGCTGTTGTGGTCTGCATATCAACATCCAGTCCGTATAAGGAACCTAGAAAAGCAGCTGATAATTCTGCTACAACTTCGCCAAGCTCGTAGTCCTTACTGTTGTAATTCCCCAGCGCATGATCGACTGCATGAGATAGTTCATGCAGAAATATTTGCGGATTTGCAGTATTAAGCCTTATTCTCTTTGCTGACGGACTGAATGATCCTGCTGCGCCATCCATAATTCCAGCCACAACTTTAAGACCAAGTTTTTCTGCAACATCAATGAGCGGAAGTTTTGATACATCAAGCTTCTTCATTTTCTGTTGATACGATAGATCTCTGCCTTCAGTATCTTCCACTCGAAAAACAGGAATCAACCTGAAACCGGAAAGTACTTTTTCATCAGTCTTTGTTACTTCATCCTTTTCAGTTTTGAATAAGGGTACAAAGATGTGAAATGCAGAGCTTCCCTTTTTAACAGTTCTCCCCTGCTCCTTCCATTGATGAATACCTCTTGCATCATTGGTGTTCGCTACATAGGTTAGAAACCTATTAAGTTCAGACCAGTTTTGACAGGGTATTTCTTCGCCGTCAGTAAATAACTCTAGTTTAGAACGAATGAATGAGACTGCGCCTCCGTTGATTACCTGCTGTGCAAGTTCATCGAGCAGCCGCTTTACCCTTTCATACCTTGTTTCAATCTTTATATCCATGTGATTACCTCCTAAGCTGCAAGAGGTGCTATTACGGCATACAATGAATCCTCTTCTTCACTGTCCCTTAACACCAAGACCTTGTTTTTCTCATTTTCTGAATATAACTTCCACTTTCGTTTTGGCAGTTCTTCAAGAAAATGCAGATTAATGAGACGGCCAGATTTACTGATAAGGGTGTTATACGCTACCGACATCTTTTCGCCGTTTTTCTCTTTTTCCAGTCTGCTGGTTTGAGTAAGATCAAGCTCCGCCTTAAATCTCAGTTTTTCAGGTATAACGCATTTCCAATTCGGAAAGGTTTGAATGCTTTCTACCTGATGCAGGGTTATACAATTTCTCTGTACGGAAGGAACATAATTACCCGCAGGAATGCGTATTTTTATTACCGCTACATGCATTCTCTTCCCATCAGTTGCTATAATTCTGCTTCCTGATCTAGCGTTCTCTGCATGCAGAACACTGGTAAACTTTGTTGGATTTGATTTATCCAATGCCCTGACTACAAACAATGTTTTTTCGAAATCTTCAGGTATGTGCACTTTTGATACAATAACTTCATTCAGTTTTATTTTTTCTTTTAATTCCATTTGGTACCTCCAAAATAAATGAGGAGCAGAAATAATCCTGCTCCTTTGCATTTCCTTATGCTGCGCTGTTTTTTAGCCTTTCATTTTTCTGTTCTTCAAGAAGCTTCACAATGGATGCAAGCTCATCAATACCTTCACCGTCCATTCTTGTTGATTTAATAATTGAACGTAATTCATTCTTTTCTTTTTCTGAGAATAAATTAACAGAGCCGTTTACACTCGTAATTATTTCACCAATTTTCTGAACGATTTTATTGCCTTTATCTGTCAAGCTTTCTTCGTTTTGCACCTTGTTGTAAGAATTAGTCACTCGGGCATTCCCTGTAAGCCAGTCATAAAGCGAACAGCCAAAGTCTTCTCCGGGTTTATCAATTACGGAGTCTTGGAACTTTCCCGTTCTATCCTTTGTTACAGATGCCTGATGATGCTGATTCATTTCTATGAGAAGATCGAACTCATACTCAATCCCCTTACCCTGCTCGGGTGCTAACCCCATCTTTTCAGGTGCAAGTTTACCATTGCGGTTTTCTGAAATAACCCATTCTGTTTTACTCCGCATAGTAGCAATAAGGTGACCGGGGAAATTAAGGATTGCATCAATAAGCTGTTTCTGCTTAGGAGCTACCTTACCCCATGCAGTAAAAGTATTTTTGTTGGTAGAGTGTTGTGATATACGATCAACTTCTTCTGTCAGCTCTCTCCACGCATGAGAAAGAGAATCAATCACAAGAACCTTGTATCCGGCTTTAATACATTCATCCATAGCTGCAAGATACGCATCTATAGATTTGTCAGTAAGGTTCTCAACATCAAACGATATGCGATCCGCATACTTTGATGCACTTCGGGCTTCGGTATCGATTACAGCAAATCGAGACCCCATCTTCTCTGCAATTCCTTTTGCAATACGAAGTGCTGTCATTGTTTTTCCACATCCTGATGGACCAAATAACGCACATCGCAAATACAAATTGTTTCGTGTCGCTTCATTAAAAGCCATAGAAACCTCCTTATTTGTTCTTACGCAACCATATTCAATGTAGCTGCTTTTTCTACCGTGTTGTAATAATTGCAAAACTTTGCACACAAACAGTACGATTTACACCGTGTTGATTCTCCCGGTCTGTACTCAAGAAAATGATCTTTGCTTAGATCTGTCATATAAGACTCTGCGTCTTCCTTTAGGTTAAAAAGCTTTACCGCCGTCTTTCTTCCCTTTTTCATAACTGCAAATACAGATTTTTTTGCCCATCGTTCCTGTTCTGTACAGGCAGGTATTTCGTCATCGGGTACTTTAATCAACTTCTCGTATTCAGAAACCTTTGTTGCAATAAATTCTTCGATCTTAGCAAGACGAGCATCTGTAACATCGAACTCATAGACATATACGGGTTTTTGAGGATAGGCACTGTTACGGGAAGCCTCTGAGAGACTGTAATCTTTGAGCATTGCAATAAACCTGCACTTAGCTACGGGAAGATTGTTTTTCTTGAGAAGCCATGCATAAATCATACCCTGATGAAACCAATCATTGAACTCTTCTGCTTTTACCTTATAGACTGAAGTTGTTTTGTAATCACAGATAATACCTTCTGCCATATTGTAGTTATCAATTTTTCCGGTAACAAAAATACTTCCAACCTTCTTTTTCATCTCTATTTCGGTAAAATCGTTTTCACCCTCGCTTTCAAGCAGTGAGTGAACGGCTGTTCCAAATACTGCCCATATTCTATTGGACACATCATCTTCAAGTTCATCCCAGTGTCGTTGTGTTAAGAGTATTTGCTTGATTCCTTGAATAAGCGTCGTAGCAGAGATACAGCCCTGTGCATTGTGCGGTTCTGGTGAAACAGCCTTAACCAATCCATACGGGAGATTCTGCTCATTGGTAATTTTCATTTTTCCTCCTTGGTTTAAAATGAAAAAGCCGCTCTTTTATAGAGCGGCTTAGTGTTTGCATGACAAAATAAAACCCTAAAATGATATCGAAAACTCATTATTTTGAGCCTCTTCATAAGCTTCGTTATCTGAGTTATCCTTATCATTCTGTTCATCAGTACTGTTTCCACGATCAAAAAATTCAGCATGTTCACATACTACCTTTACTTGAGAATGCTTATTTTTCTTATTATCTTCCCAAGTATTTTGAATAATTCTTCCAATAAGGCGAACCTTACATCCTTTTTTGCCTTTCTGGAGAACTTTTTCGGCTACGAGTCCCCAGCATTCGCAATCGAAAAATGATGTACTTTTTTCAAACGAACCTTGTCCTTTTGAAAAATAACGGTTATTTGCGATACTGAAGGTAGAGACCTTTTTACCATGTGCAGTTTCTTTACAATCAGGATCCCGTACAAAATTTCCTTCTAGAACGATGGAATTTAAATGGTTCATAAAAACCTCCTATAGTTAATATAGGAGATAATATATAGGCGGGAATGAGGGTTGGTACGGGAGAGGAGGAAGATTAAACCTACTTTAATTTAATTCTAACTACATCCTTTGGTATTGAAAGCTTATTCATGATATTCGCTATACGACTCATACAGGTTGTTGCTGAAATATTAATATGTATAAATAATTCTGTATCAGAAAGATTTTTTACATTTTCCCATGTTTTACCATCTAAAGTCTTATAGCGATTTTTTATATCCATATTCCGGAAGCGCTTAAGGACACTCGACGGTCGCTGTTCAAGGAGGCTGTCAGGGTTACTGTAGCTCCTTCCTCAGCCTCACTCACGCCGGCACTCACCGATTCGCCTGAGGCCGCTCCGCTGGGGCTTACTGTCACACCGTAGGTTGTAGGTGTTGGATCATTCGGTGTGGGATATTTCCGCTAACGGTTACGTGTATGAAACGTTGGGGATTACGGGCGACTTTCCTGTCAAGTTACACCGAACTTGATGCGGGGCAGAACGCTCGAATAACCACTTAAACCCCAATGTTTTA